>CAZPVB010000157.1:7472-9048 GCA_964589855.1 uncultured Bacteroidales bacterium | reverse complement strand
GCTTGTCCGAGCATCATAAAGACCGGTTCCATACGAATGCTGCCATAGGCAATATGCGATGCAGATAAGCAAACAGGTACCAACAGGTTTGTGCATTCCTCTTTTTGGGGCAACATAGCCCGATAGGATATGGGATATGCCTGTGGCACCGGAATCTGAACATCGCCATCATTTTTGACCATACCGTTTACCACGTGCCTGTCGCAGTTATGTGAATCCATATTGTAAGAACCATAGGCAACACCATCTTTAACAATTTCACGCGACATGCAATGATGCTCTGTCATAATCATCTCTCCCAGCATTCGCCTTGATTCGCGGATATAGAGTTGATGAGGAAAATGCCCGTTGTCAACAAATTCATCTTTAGGATATCCGTATTCATTCATCTGATCTTTGATGTGCTGAGGGATATCGGGATCGGTAGCCAAAAAATAAATCAATCCCATGTTATGATCTTCAATCTGTTTAGCGATCTCTTTTCTTTGATGGTAATCTGCTTCAGGATAATCCCAGTTTATTTTTGTAGCACTCAAAGAGAATCCACCTTTGTTGTTGATATCTGTTTTTTGGTTGGGCATTTCAATAATGCGCAGGTAAAGTTGCCATATACGCTGCACCCATTGCATAGAATCACGCTGCTGAATAATTCTTCGCAAGACTTCATATTTAGCGGGATCGTAATTATCGGGTTCTGTAATCGGAATACTGTTTTCAGGGTCTGTGGTCATACAAATCCGGTAGCAGTAGGCCTGTACTTTGTGGTCGCCGGTTCCTTGCTCTGCCATGGGTTCTTCACTTACTCCCCAGATCAGTCCACTGGAAGGATCACCTGGAATGACGTAAGGATCTATACCATCGGGCACCTGATTGTCTTTTGATAAACGAACACCATTATAAGTTTCACCATAAACGCTGTTTGCTTCGCGACCTATGGTATAACTGACCCCTGCCTGCGCCATCAGATCGCCTTCATAACTGGCATCTATAAATACTTCGGCTTTTACGGTCAGGTTTTGTTTCCCATTTTCATAATCCTTCAGGGTGATGGTCTGTATTTCACCGTCTTTGGTAGTGGCATCAATAATATTGTAATCATAGATCACATCTACGTTTGCTTCGTTTATGTAGTCATTGAAAACTTCTTCGGCTACATGAGGTTCAAAATGCCATGCTACTTCATCGAGTCCGTATTTCTTGCCTAAACGCATATAGTAATCGCGCGACAAACCAATTACGGATTCTTGTCTGCCTACATCTGTGGCACCCAAACCACCGGAGGAAAGACCTCCCAGGTGTCGTCCGGGTTCTATGACAAGTACCGACAATCCCTGCATTTTAGCGGAATAGGCAGCAATTACCCCTGCCGATGTTCCACCATATACACAAACATCTACCTGGTGATCGGGTTTAGGTTCATTATTGCATCCCTGTATCATTGGGATAAATAGTAAGATCAATAATAGTTTTCTCATTTTTCAGGGTTTAATTTATCAATTTTATATATTGAGAATTCTTTTATGCTTTTATGCTTTCATGGTGTAATCGTTTTATAATCAATAGAATTATCCATTAT
>CAZPVB010000157.1:0-7372 GCA_964589855.1 uncultured Bacteroidales bacterium | reverse complement strand
CATTATCAATTGTCAATTATCTCAGGTATTTTTTGTGATATATTAAAATAGGTATTGCACAAATTTCGGTTGAGTTTGTCTGCAATGGTTATGATTCCTACGGGTTGGTTTTCACCTCCATCGCCCCTTCCTGCAACCTCCTGGTCTTTAAACTGGTACCAATGGCTCCCTATAGCGTATGGGTAGGATGCCCAGGTAAGCACGTAATTCTCTATCATGGAATACCGCTCATGGTCAGGAAAATTCTCATAAACAGGCCACAACTGCTTAGGTGTTCGGTGTGGAATATGATGCTCACCTATCAGGATGGGTTTTTGTGCTGCCTCGTACCACAAATCCATCTCTTCCCGAAGAGGATAGGCGCTATAGACATTTACCGACAAAACATCGGCATATTTTCCCATCTTTCGGGCAACCCCTTCCATTTTATCGAAATTACGGGTAAACCGACACCCCAGATACAAATGATTGGCATCATATTTTCGAATGGCATCGCTGATCACAGAAAAATACTTTTCTGCATACATTTCCATTTTTGCCTCATCACCCGTAATAGTCTGAAGTTCTTTTCCGGTGTAGCTCATGGAGTCAATCTCCGGGACATTTCTCCATGCCATTTCATTATCAACAAAATATCCCAGCAAAAAAGGATCATTGCTGAAATTTTGAATAACTGAAAATACACTATCAACATGATCTGGCCAAGCAGGATGAAAAACATCTGGCAAATTCCAAAATTTAGGAATGTGATTACTGTTTCTTGTATCAAGTGTAAAAGTGTAGGGTATTTCAGGTTGTTTAAAAAAGAGTGTATCGCTCCAATTTCCAATCGTATTAAATCCTGTGGTTTTCATACGATGATCGGTATGCTTTTTCCATTGATCGTAGTCTTCATATTTTTTCTTTATGTTCCAGGTATAGTGAGAAAAATATGTTGAATCCCGGAAAAAACATTCCGGGCATTCATTGTAGGCGGGAATATGTTCAAATATCTCTTCTCTACCCTCAATCCTTGTAACATCTGCTGTTCCGCGAAACGATTTTCGCCTTACACCGTTTATACCTAAACTGAAAAACGGATTACCTTCGGGTGTAACCAGAAACCAGCGTCCATCCTTATATTGTGTTGTAAAAAAACCTGTAGCATTCAATAATAAACCGGTTTCCCTGTATCCTCCATATTTATCTTTTTTATATTTTTTGGGGATTACAGATAAAGAATCCAGATATTTGGTCTCTTTTTCTCTTTCTGTCAATTCTTCACAGGTTGTCACCTTTTCAGGGTAGCTAACCAGATTTCGTTGCCCGAAACGATCAACCAATACCCCGGGCTCATCAGAAAAATACAAACGAATCCATTCTATTTCACATTGAACAGGTTCAACAGAACCTATCTTCAAATAAGTCGGTTTTGCATCCAATCCGCCCAACAGACCCGTTTCTTTCATTTCCACCGTATATTCGTTCCCCCCTCTTTTCAACCGGAGTGTGTCATGGGTGCGTGCGCGACTTCCAAAAACCTCCAGAACCAAAAGGGATGGAGTGGATGAATAAACAGAAAGAACAAGTTTTTGACTATTCTTCCAGGAAATTGGCAGATTTACACTTGATGGTGTAAAACGAAAGTATCCTTCTTCCAGGAAGTTAAGGGCAATTGCACTCTTTTTTACCTCCAACGACACGTTTTCCCATTGCACATTGTCAATTTCTTTCTGGCGTGCACCACCAAAAACACCGATGGTCTGCTGCCGATCACCTTCTTGTTCTTCAAACAGATTTGAAAAATCGGATTCGACAAATTGCTCTTTTGGAGAACAAGAGAAAAGGATCGGTATCAAAAGCAAAACAAGAAAACTTCTGGTCATAATATGGATTGAGGTTAAGGTTGAGGTTGAGAAAGGGACGGTGGCGGATTACCTGATGCCCATTGCGTAGGTTGATCTGTCATTTCCAGTTCAAGTACTCCCCCTTTTGCAATTTCGCTGTGGGTAAACCATGCCTGTTCAAGGTTTTCTCCGTTTAAACGGGCAGACTTTATATAGATATTCTCATGCGAAACATTATTTGCCAGCACCTGAAAAGTATTGTTTTTTTCCAGATGCACTACAGACTTTTTAAACAAAGGACTCCCGATCAGGTAAAGGTCTTGTCCTGCCACGGGAAAAAACCCCATGGAACTAAAAACAAACCATGAAGACATAGCGCCCGAGTCATCTTGGCCGGGTAATCCGTCGGTAGATGAAAGATACTGGTTTCGTAATAATTTCTGCACCTGTTCAACTGTTTTATCATGCCTGCCTGCATAAATGTATTGATAGGGCAGCAAAAAAAGAGGTTCATTGCCGAGGTTGAATGCATGTCCGTCGAATAATCTGTCTAAGTATTCTATATATTCATTGTTTCCGCCGTGGCGGTTGATAAGTCCCTGCATATCATGAGGCACATAGCTGCTGTATGCCAGAGGTGTTGCTTCGTAAAAATAGGGGTCGTTCCAGTGGTCTTTTCTGAGGTTATCAGAGGTAATATCAGCTTGCCAGTTTCCCTGCCGGTCTTTTGCCCAGAAATGCCCGGCACTATCGTGGAAAAGCTGAAAAACCTCCTGAGATCGTTTCCTGTAATCTTCGGCAAGGTCTTCTTTTGCTTTTTCAGCAGCGATCTGAGCTATGCAAAAATCGTTGTAAGCATACTCCAGGGTTCTGGAACTGGCCCCACTCACCGTTTCGGATGTAACATAACCCAGGGGCAGGTAATCCTGAAGATATCGTCCATAGCGCGTGGGGTCATCAGATTCTTTTTCAGCATTTTTGCGTGTAGCCTCCAGCGCTTTTTCTGTATCAAACCCTCCCAGACCTTTAACCACTGCATCGGCAAAAACCACATCAACATTGGTACCTCCCTGTATATTTGAAAAATCTCCGGCCACCCAGGAATCGGGCAGCCATCCTTTTTGGTCATAAATATCCAGCAAACTATTCAGTATGTCCCTTTGCTTTTGCGGGGTGATGAGTGTATGGAGCGGCATAACCGTTCTAAATACATCCCAGATACAATAATGATCCCAGAAGTGGGGATTTTGTGAGGGCCAATTCTCAATCTCTCCTGTTACCTCGGTAGGCATCAGAAAAGTATTACGGAGTGAAGAATAGAAAACCTGTCTGTGCTCTGGTAATCCGCCTTCTACTTCAATGGTGGAAAGTTTTTCTTTCCACAATTGGTTTGTTTGGGCATAAACCTGATCAAAAGTCATATCCTGTTTTTCGTTCATGTTTTCTACTGCCTTATCCATGCTTAAATACGATATGCCAACAGTTAATTCAACCGTTTGCATATGATTCAGGTCAAAACCGGCATAAGCACCCATTCTTCTTTCTTTCACAGGTTTTTCCGGGTCAAAAACAACGGAAGCAGATCGCTCTTCAGTATTGATTCCATCATTGTTCCAGGTTCCAGACTTTTGAAAAGGGGTATCGAATTGTGCTGCAAAGTATATTTTATATGGATTGGGTTTTCCCCATCCACCCTCAAAGGTCCCCCATCCTCTAATGGTGTTATCTTCATTTATTTCCACGAATGCTTCAGTACATCTGGCATCCTTGAGTCCTGCTCTGGTAACGGTATGGGCAACATCAATAAAAATACTGCCTTCAATTTCCGGTTCTTTTTGCCAGGTAAAAAAAGTGTATTTATGTTTTCCGGTTTTATGCGTTGCTGTAAGTTCCACATTTACATCGCCCGGCACTCTGCGTAAGGTAACTGCATAATACCCCGGAAAAGCTCTTTCATTTGCAATTTTAACTGAAGCATAATCCTTAATATCGGGTTTACCCACCTGTGGAAAAACCATAATGTTCCCATAGCGTGGTCCGCCACCTGTTCCGCTGGTGTGGGTATGACTGAAACCGGCAATGGGTTGCCCCGGACGATAACCGGATGTAGGTTGTGGTGGTAAAAGATCGGGGCTCAATTTAACCATGCCAAAAGGAACCGATGCACCAGGCAGGATATTTCCTTCTATGGTGCCCATAAAGGGGTTTACATATCCGTTCGTTTCCGGTATTAGTTGTTCTGGTGAATCTTTGGGTGCATTTCTTTGACAAAATGCAAAAAGAAAAATTGAGGTAAAAACGATGGATAGTCTGATAATTTTTTTCATGAAACAGGTTGTTTTCTGCTAAAATACTACAGTTCGGCAAAACTGTATGCCCTGGTTATGCGTGAAAGATCAAAATACGACAAATGACCTTGTAAAATGAGATTTTTTTACTTTACCATGTTTAGACTCGCTGGCAGGATTAATTTTTGGGGTACCAACAAAATTGAAATAAAAAATCCCCCGCTTTTGAGCGGGGGACCGTGAACCAAAACCAAAAAATGTTTTATTGAATTTATTGATAAGCATTATTAAAATTGGTTTCATTAGAGGGTATTGTTTGCACCAGAGAAGGATCATTAAAGGGGATTGCAGATACACCTTCCCGGTTGCCCGGCAGGATATCATACTTTAATGCCTGGCGGTAAGGCAGCCAGTCGCCTTCAAAGGCAAGTTCCTTCATCCTTTCTTTATGAATATCTTCTTCGGTAATTGCAGTCAGATCGTTCAGTCCGGCTTTGTTTCGAACGGCATTAACATCCTCCAGCGCAGCAGTTTGATTAGCAGATGCCCCATTGCCTCCCAGGAAATTAATAATAGCACGTGTAAGATACATTTCCTGTAAACGGAATATTGGAATACTGGTATTTTGAGGATTTTCCTCTCCGCGGTAGTATTTGTCTGCCCAAACATAGGGTCTGTCAAGATTAAATTCTGGTTCGGGATTATCTTCTGCATCAGAAGCTTCATATCGTTTGTATAGTTGAACGTATCTCTTATCATCCAATGCTTCCGCCGTTTCTTCCAGCGTTGAGGGATCTATCCATTCCACCTGGGTGAGGAAATAATCGCTGAGGGTTATATTTCGATCGGTAGATACTCCTCCCTGGTCTCTGGTGGCGCTTATCACATCAAATCCTCTGTGATATTTCCAGTTACTGGTAATACCCACACCATCGCCGGCATAAAACTGATAAAACCAAACCACTTCATTTGAAATAGGATCTGCTTCTGTAACTTTTGTCCAGGCATCAATGGGTTCATTGGTTAAATCATGACCGGATTGGTTGATGACCATATCCGCATGCGTTAGCGCCTGATCCCACTGTTGAGTTTGAAACATGATTCTTGCCATAAGAAAAGCAGCCGTAAATTTATCGGCTCTTCGGTATTTGCTATGGGTATTTTTTCGCTGTTTGCGCAGTGGGAATCCCTCCCTGGCACAACCAATATCCCCGACAGTTTTGGGGGTGATGCACAATGCCTTGCAACAGGCGGAGGCAAATTATTCGTTGGATTAAAAAACGACGGTGTTTACATGTCATCTGACAATGGAAATACCTGGCAGGATGCAACAGGCGATTTAGAACCTGCCAGTGTATGCTGTTCTTGCAGATCAGAATAAACAAACATCAGTTAGAAGTAAATTTGAGGATAAATCCCTGAAACTTTTATCAGAAATTATGATACTTGTAAGAGTGATCTCAATCCCATTCATAATTCTTTCCACCCAGGGTAAAACCTGCTGGAGAGAAGCTGATCTCAGGATGATCCTTTCCTGCTGGTTGAAGGCTCATGACAACCACAATTTTTTCTTCACACATAAAATCTATTGCCATGCTGTTTTCATAGCACTCGTTCATGAAACAGATACCAGGATTGAATCGACCTGCCTGACCGCCATATCTGACCAATGTTGTTTCTGATAGAGAAAGCGGCTTTTCGGAGTAGGCATGTACCTTCAACGTTGATCCATTGGGAGCTGTTAGCATAAAACCATCTGCCGTTTTCTCAAAATCATTGAATTCCGGAGTATTCATTCGCCAAATAGCTTCTCCGTCAAAATCATCTTTCACTACAAAGACCCCTTCAGCCCCACTTTCACCCGAATAATCAACCTGGAAAAAGCGATGGTGATTTTCAACGCCCATGCAGTTTCCTCTTCCTTTGGCAAAACCGGATCCATCCGGTTCAAACCGATAGTCATCCAGAGAACTTACAAATTTTGAAATGCCTTTCAATGTATCAATATCAGCCCTGGGAAACAAACTGGTTTGCCCTGCCACCTTACCCGTGCGCCCGGCACCAATAGCCCAGATATTTCCCAAACCCAGTATCCGGAAACCCAGGTTATCGTAGGAACCATGCCCTCTTATTCTTTTGCTTACCGCATTGAAACCAGCAACAATATCATTCTCGTTTTTAAAATGGTTTCTGAAGATCACAATCCCCATATCAGGATCGTGGTAAGTATTCCAACCTGCCTTTGTTGGGTTTTCGGGCGTTATCTGATCATCGTACCAGGCAATAAAATAGAAAGCATCCCGGAAATTGTGCTGGTATTCGTGAAAATCGAAAAAGAAATCGGTGAGCCACTGCATATATCTTTTCTGGTCTTCAGGCAACAATTTAAGCGCCAGAAGAGATAATTCCTGAGAGCATCTGACATCATCAACAGAAAAATCGTTTTGAATACATGGCACCTGGTTGCCCAAAACCGGCACCGCTATTACCGATTTTGCCCAGAATGCGTTCAGGGCGTTGGGAGCAAATTCTGATAAAGAAGCTGGATTCTCTTCATTATCTCTATATCTGTTCTGCATCGCAATGATGGCAGGAGCAATAAAACTCCAGTTATATCCGAAATAATTCATACTTTCACCATTCCATCCATTATCATGAATATTTATTCGGATATGATCCTGTAGCCTTTTGGAATTATCCCACAAAAAGGGTAATGCCGAACTGCGTTCATTCTCAAAATCATCCCATACAATGGCAGCCAACATCACGCTAGCCCAGCGAACGCCCATCCAGTTGCTTTCGGTGTGTGTATTGGCCTGAAATCCCATGGTACTTGAAACAGACACCATTAAATCCCAGATCAGCTGATTTACTTCTTTTCGTTGTTCGTTACTCCAGGCATTGTAACAAAAATCGTAACTCAATGCTATACCTCGTAAGACGTATGCCTTGTTCAATCCACGGTAAAGCACATTGGTAAATACATCGGTGGTGTATTGCAGTTGTTTGATATAGATATAAGACTGTTCGGCATGGTGCTTTTCTCCGGTAAGCACATGCATCATGGCATGTGAAAGCGCCAGATTTTCAAGATCATAATCACTTTGCTCATCTGTATTGCTTTCAAAAGAATCCAGACTGGTTTTCAGGTTTTCATAAGCCGCCAACCAGGGTTGGCGCTTTATCCTTTCACGCATTTTTTCAACATCTGCACTGTCGATAAGTGCTCTTGGGTGCTGATGATCGCGGGCAAATCCC
>CAZPVB010000156.1:0-9061 GCA_964589855.1 uncultured Bacteroidales bacterium | reverse complement strand
GTTTCTTCTCCATCTACTGTAACAGTAAGAATGGCTTCATACTCTCCCGGCAGCGGATAATATACAGCCTGGGGTTGTATTTCGGTAGTGGTGCTATCTGGTGTAACCTCATCACTCTCCATAATACGTCCTTCAGGAAATATCCAATGATAACCCTCGGCATTTTTGGTATGATTGATAAATACCACCTCTGCGGGAGCAAATAATTGATCTTGCTCATCGATAGAGAAGTCTGTGGTTACCTCTCCCCACTCTTTTTGCACTTCTTCTTCCTCGCATCCGGTAAAAACCATTACCAGAACAAAGATGAGTGCTGCTTTGGTTAAGAAAAACAATTTTTTCATATTTTTATTTTTTTGAATGTACCAGGATAAAACCTTTGAAACCAATAATCTTTTTGCTTGAAAAGACATACACGGATGATTTAAATTGGTTTTTAAATTCTAAATTTTAATTAAATAATTTTGAATGTTCTTTCAGATGCGAAGGAAGAACCTTCAAGATCAAGAGTTGCCGTTGATTCAACAGTTACCTGGGTTTCATCTTCAGCAGTAGCATCGGAGATAAATTCGGCCATGATAACAGGGGTAAGATTATCTCTGATGTATTGTTCTGCTTCCGGGGTGATCTCACCTGTATAAAAACCATTATCATCTACGACAAAATAATCAAGTGAAAAAGGATTGATTTCGGGAAATACCACCCTCATCACAGAGCGATTAAACTGTGGTATCATTTCTTCAACAACAAAATCAAAAAGATTTTCATCAAGCGATAGAATCAAATCGCCATTGGTTTGATCGGTAAGGGCGTAGTATTCAGGCACTACAAAGTCATGCTCGATCACATAAGCGTTTTCCTGGGTTTGATAAAAATCGTTAAGTGATTGCCCTTGCTCAGGATAAGAAGCAACCATGGTGGTGGGTGTAAAGATGGTATCCTGTGTAAATTCGGTGGAAAGCACATGCAGGGAATCATCGAAAGTGATCTCCATGGCAATATCAAAATTTCTAAGTTTAAAACCCTCATGTGTAAAAAATACAGAGTCAATGTTGTCATCCATGGCCCAGCAAACGGTTCGGAGTGTGAGGGTATCGCCTGCCGATGCATCGGGCATCTGCGCCAGGAGATTAAAGGGGACAACATTGCCGGTAAGGTCTCCCTGATCGGCCAACGGGTCATTTTTTTCGCAGGATGCGAAAAACAACAGGACAACGGGTATGATGAGCAAAAATATTTTTTTCATTGTGTTGTGTGTTTTTTAATTTGACAAAGTTGAATTTTCAATCCACCAAAAAGGAGTAATTACCCAGTCATCTCTTCTGGCACCCAATCTTTCTATTTCATTGGGGTTATAAATATACTCAGTCTGCGGATCGTAAGGCATTCTTTTGATCCACTCACCTTCATATAAATCCAGGGCGTTCTCAGGATATTGCAGGGCAGGATATGCATTATTGCTGTAATGATAGCGGCGCATATCCACCCATGTTTCGGGTTGAAGATATAGCGCTATATATTTTTGCATCATGATATCAGATATTTCCAATTCATCAGCTGTTTGGGGCACTGCCTGAGAAGTAAGGTAAGTATCTAACTCAGCAGATAAGCCCAATCGTTGAAAATTGGCTGTAATACCGTTTAAATATGCCTGATACGCCCTGTTTCTGTCGGGCAGATAATAGGCAGCTTCTGCTTCAATAAAATGTATTTCTTCGGTGGTTATAAATATAACGGGCGAATCATCACTTGTCCAGTATCCATCATACAAAATAGCAAAATCCTCAATATCAAGTGCACCTCTTCCCTGGCTGGCAGGTACAGAAAAATAGTTCCCATTATCGCCCGGTGTTGTAAGTTCGTATAAGCGTGGGTCGTAATCACCGGATAAATTCATGGCATTCATAAAAAAGTCGGTATGGATAGATGAGTTTAATGCATTCTGCACCATATCCCATTGTGCTCTTGCCCTTGAAGGCCCCCATGGATTGCGGTACCAGTCGCTGTCGGCATCGGTAAGAAAGGCATAAAGAGGTTCTTTCCAGTTTTGTTTTGCCTGATCTACCAGATTAAGTACTTCATCATACCCTTCTGTAAAGTTTGCTGTATGAATTTTTAACCTGGCTTTCAGGGCATAGGCAAATGAAAGCCAATGATCTACATTACCGGCATAAATATGATCTTCGGAGACCTCCATGCTTCTGTTGGTTTCATCGGCATTTTCAAGCGCCTCTATTCCTTCATCAATCCAATTTTCTATTTCATCATACACCTGATCCTGAGGATCATAAGAAGGATTGTAAATACCGGAAAATGCATCATATACAGGCATATCGCCAAACATATCGGTTGCGGTGAGAAATGAAAACGCCATCATTACTTTTCCAACTCCCACGTAGTTATCAGATCCTTCTTCTTCGGCAAATTCAATCATTTTATTGGCATTTCCTGCCACATCAAAATAATTTTTACGCCAGATGCCCATACGCAGTACGTTACGGTAATCCCACCGGTCTTTCACAGAGTTTCCTCCAAACTCGGTAGTAACATATTGTGTAATGTATGATGTGATCTCACCCTGTTCGTAATGAGTGTATGCCATATTGCCCAAAACAGCAGGCAACATATAATTGGGGGAAGTAGTTTCATCGTTGTCGAGGGATTGATTTACATCGAGAAAATCTTCGCATCCCCAGAAAACAAAAGTAGCCAATAATAATATTACTAATCGTTTCATGTTTGTTGTTTTTTTGAGTTCATAAAATAAAACCGGGGTTGTGCATTAAAATCTCAGATTCAAACCCATTGTAACAGCTTGCCGGTTAGGTACCTGGAAGTAATCCACGCCCATTGTACCAGCACCACTGGCGCCTCCGCCAGGACCGGCATTGTTCACCTCGGGGTCGCCACCAGAGTAGTTGGTCCATAGAAACAGATTTTGTAAATTCAGGTTTACGGATGCTTCTTTTATTCTCAGATTGGACAGGAAGTTTTCCGGTAAATGATACACCAGGTTTATGTTTCGTAAACGAACCCAGTATACTTCTTCCACAAAATTTGTTCCGGCAAGTGTATAATAATTATTAAAAAAATCACGGTCGAGTACAACAGGTGTCTCGTTGGGAACATAATTGCCCTCTGAGGTCTCTACAACGCCATCGTAAACAAATTCCTGATTACGATATTCCTCTAACATGGAATGATTTCCGCTGGATATCAGAAACTGACTGGTAGCATTCATAATATCTGCTCCATAGGTGCCATCAACCAGAAAAGAGAATTCAATGTTTTTGTAACGGAAGTTGTTGGTAAAACCATAATATAATTCCGGTTCACGGTTTCCAATATATCTCTTTTCAGAATCGATAACAGGATATCCATCCTGATCAACAATTACTTCACCATCGTCGGTACGTGCATAATCGGTACCTACAATACCAAACAGTGGTTCTCCCAGCCATGAGCTGGCAATGGCCTGCGAAGAAACCTGCCCGTAAGTAACCGGGAATTCTACGAGATCACCAAAAAGTTTGGTAAGTTTTGAACGGTTTCCAAACATGTTTGCAGATACCTGCCAGTGCATGTCATCGTTTCTGATAATATTGCTAACGATCAGCATCTCCATCCCTTTGTTTTCGACAGAACCAGAGTTAACGGTCTGCAGAATGGCACCGGTTACGGGCGTTACACGCGGTTGAATGATCTGATCATCAGAACTTCTTTCATAATAAGTAAAATCGACATTAAACAACCCGTTAAGCAGTCTGAAATCGACACCAACCTCCAGTTCTGTTGTAATCTCAGGTTTCAGAATCGGGTTACCGGCAAAGGGATCGTTTCTCCAACCACTGTTGATACCAAAAAACTGGGTCAACGTTTGGGTAAGACGATGTGGTGGTGCATCTTTACCTACTTGTGCATAACTACCTCTTAACTTGGCAAATGAAAGAATATCTGCCAGATTTCCTTCAAAGAATTCGGAGGGGATAAAAGCAAAACTGTAAGATGGATAAAAGAATGAGCGATTTTCCAGGGGCAGTGTTGATGACCAGTCGTTTCTTCCGGAAACACCCAAAACCAAAAATCGTTTATAGTCAAGGGTAACATCACCAAATAAACCTACAATCCTCCTTCTGGAAGTGGACTGAGAGTTTCTGATCTCCTGAAGGTTGTTGATAGAATGGAGCGTAGGATTTCTGAAACGTTCACCTTCTACAAAAGTATTTTGCGCCTGATCAAGTTGTACGTTGTTACCCACCAGTGCTTTCACGGTAAGATCTTCGCCAATGTTTCTGTCAAGAGTAAGAATGGCAGTGGATGTGATCTTTTCACTTTTCCGTTTGAATTCGTTAATGGCACCTTCGTGGGCATTACCCGCAGAACCCCATTCCCTTACAGCTTTATAATCCTGCATAAAAAAGTCGCGGCCAGCAACATAATCAAATGACAACCAATCGGTAATGTTATAATTAACCGTTACTGATGCCAGTGTACGGTCTACAAGATCTTCCCTGACATTGTGATTGGCAACCCAAAGAGGGTTATCCGGTACATCTGCCAGGTTTCCGCTAACGGGAATCCAGACATTTCGTTCGCTGCCATCGGGGTTATAAACATTTTCCATATCATCCCATCTGGGCCAGCGATATACGTTTGCCATCCATCCTCCGGATGCATCTACAATACCATATGCATTACTGGTTTTTATTATATTGGCATTGGTACGCACAGTTAAACGATCAGTTATATTGGCTGATCCTGTGAGCATGGCAGACCTTCTGCCGTAATTTGTATTGGGAACAATACCCTGGTCATCCAGGTTCGACATTGCCAGGTAATAAGTAAGGTTTTCACTTCCTCCACTTACATTGGCATCAAATTTTGACGATACACCCGTGCGGAAAAAGTTGTCGAGATTGTTGTATACATTGTCGCTTCTGCGAAAAAGGGGTCCCCAGTGCGAGAAGGTTCTGGGGTTGTATAAACCCGCTGCTCCCGTGGTAAACATATTCTGCACTTCGTGCAATTTTCCAACCTGCGATGTTGTGACTGAACTATTCAGTCCAACGGTAACAGCACCTTCCACACCTCTTTTGGTAGTAATGATCACGGCCCCGTTGGCAGCATCGATACCGTAAAGTGCTGCTGCTGCTGCCCCTTTCAGGATCGAAATATTTTCAATATCGTTGGGGTTGATATCGGCAGCACGGTTGGTGGTACCCCGGATACTTGAGTTGGAAATGGGTACTCCGTCGATCACAAATAAGGGTTGGTTATCGCCATCCACAGAGGTAGCCCCCCTGAGAATGATCTCACTGGCCGCTCCGGGTGCTCCACCTGTTGAGGTTACCTGCACACCCGATACACGACCCTGAAGGGCATTGACCAGATTCTCCTGGCGGCTCGAGATGATCTCTTCTGATTCCACGCTTTGCACATTGTAGGTCAGTTGTCTTTCCTCTCGCTTGATACCCAGGGCTGTAACCACTACCTGATCGAGGATGGCCACATTGGCATCGAGTTGTACATTGATCTCTTCCTGCTCCTGCACAACTACCTCCTGTGATTCCATTCCGATAAAACGAAAAACTAACACATCTCCCTCTGAAGCCTGCATGGAATAATTTCCATCAATATCAGTGGTCGTTCCCTGTGTTGTTCCTTTCACAAGCACAGTAACACCAATCAAAGGAGTACCATCGGCGGCATCTGTAACCGTTCCGGTGATCTGCCTTTGCTGGGCGTTTGTAATAGAAACCGTTAGCAAAACAAATACTAACGCCGTTAAAAACTTTTTCATATTGATTAGGTTTTTGTTGAATTATACTTTTTGGATTCTTTAATGGTTTGAAATACAGAGTTCATTTTATGCCTGCAGAATTGATATAAATGTAAACGAATTCTCACGAATAAAAAAGTTAAGGTAACATATCCTCATGGTAATTATATTTAGAAGGAGATGCTTACCTCTTCCTTTATGATTTTTAGCGACTGGCGCTATTTTTTATTGCTTCAAGTGCTTTTTTCACAGAACCAAATTTCAAAAGGTTTTCCTGTGCACTTTTTTCATCTAAACCGGTTTCTTCCATAATCATCCGCGTTCCTCTTTTTACAAGTTTTTGATTGGTCAGTTGCATATTCACCATCTT
Organism: uncultured Bacteroidales bacterium; assembly: GCA_964589855.1. Lineage (GTDB taxonomy): Bacteria > Bacteroidota > Bacteroidia > Bacteroidales > UBA7960 > SKVR01. Next base: position 2,912 of record CAZPVB010000156.1, on the reverse strand, counting down.
GTTACCTTTCACCCTTCCCATCTTGATCATAAGAGTGGTAGTGATCATATTCAACACCATTTTTTGTGCTGTGCCTGCTTTCAGGCGGGTGCTTCCGGTTACAAATTCAGGACCTACGATCACCTCTATGGGATATTCAGCTGCCTGTGCTACCTGAGAACCGGGGTTACAGGTTATGCATCCGGTCAACAATCCATTTTCTCTTGCTCTTTTGATGCCACCAACCACATAGGGTGTTGAACCAGATGCAGCAATGCCTATAACGGTATCGAGCGGGGTTACCTCTCTTTGCTGTATTTCTTTCCAGGCCATCTCCGGATCATCTTCTGCTGATTCCACCGCTTTTCTCAATGCTACATCGCCGCCGGCTATCAGCCCGAGTACCATGGTATCGGGCACCCCAAAAGTGGGTGGTAATTCAGAGGCATCCAATACACCCAGTCTGCCACTGGTGCCCGCTCCCAGATAAAAGATCCTGCCTCCCTTACACATGCGTTCAAGTATCAGTTCAATTAGCCGTGTGATCTGTGGAAGCGCTTCTCTGACAGCAGCATGAACCTTGGCGTCCTCTTTATTGATTGCCTCAGTAAGCTCGTGCACGGTCATCTTTTCAAGGTTTTCAAATTCAGATGCTGATTCGGTTATGCTCAGGGTAAATTTTTCCTTTTCCATAGTATGTATCTTATTGAGAAATTTTGCTGACAATCACTTACGGCATTTATATAGTTTCAAAATAATCATGAATACATCTGTATTGCAAAAATATTGTTAGCAACTGGTTTATGTTTTAACCTGATTATCAGAAATATTTTTATGATATAATAAAAGCCCTTCCATGGGGTCTTGTGTTATTTTTCCAACAAGAAATCCTTGTTCTATGATAGTTTGTTTGAGCAGATCCTTAAAATGCCAGGCAATGCTCCCCGTAAAATGTAAAGGCAATTGTTTGGCAAGTGAATAAGGATGAATATTGTTGATCAAAAACAACTCAAAAGCATCTTTTACCATTTTCTGAATATGGGTATCGTGCATATGATTCGACAAAAAACGCGTAAACCCTGCCAGGTATCTGTTGGAATAGGGTTCACGATATACATTGTTTAAAACATCGCCCAAACCCACCGGATAGGCATCGAAAAACAGTTTGATTAAATAGTGAGGAAACTGTTTTCTAAAAACCTTTCCTATCAGCACTTTGCCCAGGTACGCTCCGCTACCTTCATCGCCCAGAGCATATCCCAACGAAGAAATGTTCTCAGCAATCTTTCTGCCATCATAAAAACATGAGTTTGCGCCAGTTCCCAAAATAGAGGCAATCCCTTTTTCCGTTCCGCAAAGTGAGCGGGCTGCACCCAAAAGATCACTTTCAATATGAATAGAAACAGAACCAAAATAACTTCTCAGTGCTTCGTATAATTCATTGCGCTTCTGCTTATTGGAAACTCCTGATCCATAATAATATACTTTCCTGACGTTTTGGTATGGTAGTACAAACTCCTTTTCGAGGGTTTTTACAATCTCTGAACTTTGCTGAAAATAGGGGTTAATCCCGGCTGTTTCGCAATGGGAGGAAGGTTGATGATCTTCATCAAGTAAATACCACAGGGTTTTGGTTGATCCGCTATCAGCAATGATTTGCATAGGATTTCAATTTTGGGATTGTTTCAATATGAATTTACATCCTTACTTTGCAAATGTAAAAATAAAATACAACATTAATAATTATTTTTAAAAACCTTACATTTTTTTTTCTTATTCCGAAAAGAGTTCATACTTTTGAAGAGATTTTTCATAAAAAACATCGATGGTCAACAGATTCTTCCATTTTTCATTACCTTTCCTGATGGGCAAACGGTTTTGGTTTGTCTTTGGCAGCATGCTCCTATTGCATTTACTGGTAATGCCAGATCTGTTGGCTTTCAACAACCAGCCACACATCCCACCCCATGAAAGAAAAAGCAAGATCGCAGGAAAAAAACTCCAGGATCTACCGCTTTTTTTTCTTCCTTACAAACACGTTGGAAAGATTGACATAGACAGTGTAAGCGTGTTTGCCCGGGATAAGAGCATTCATGTTTATTTTTCTGATGCCCTCACCCATATTCCCGTGAGAAAGGATCTCATCGACACTTTGCACCAAACAGGTAAAGATCAGTTAGGATGGCGATTTCGTAAATATGATATCCGCTTTTTCACAAGAGGACACAGTCTCCAATATTACATACCTCATGTATATCGGACAGAAAACACCTATGATTCATCAAAAATTTCCAGAAAGCAATCCAAAGCACCTCCGCTTGTTACAAGACAATGGCAAGAGAATTATCCGGGTGGTTTGTCAGGCAATCATATTGCCCTGTGGCACAGCCACGGATTGTACTACAACCAGACAAAACAACGATGGCAATGGCAAAGAGCCCGATTATTCAGCACAGTAGAAGATATTTTTCCGATGGAATATACCTTGAAATTTATAGTTCCAATGCTCGAAAATGCGGGTGCAAACGTACTGATGCCAAGGGAAAGAGACCTTCAGACAAATGAAGTGATCGTGGATAATGATCAATCCTCAACACATTCAGCATTTGAATTCACCAAAGGTACTTCAGACCTGATCAGGGGTGAAAAAGGATTTTTACTGCAGGATACTATTTTCAATCATGACAATCCTTTTCATAACGGAAGTCATGTGATCATGGAATCCAATTCAGGCGGTGAACTAACCTACATACCAGATATACCGGAACAAGGATATTACGCAGTTTATTTTTCCTGGGCCTGGCACCCGGAGAACCTGGAACAGGTAAAGGGTGAAATTAAGTATGCCGGTGGAACTGCTCGCTTCGCTGTTAATCAGCAAATGGGTCATGGAACCTGGGTTTACCTGGGCACCTTTTATTTTGAGAAAGGGA
>CAZPVB010000155.1:0-9267 GCA_964589855.1 uncultured Bacteroidales bacterium | reverse complement strand
CGGATATCAGCGTTGGAGTTCCATATGATAACTCAATTGATGATTTGAGCGAAGATGAGGTGAGGGTGGCCTATGCAGAAACAGACTCCTGGTTAAATATGGGTGGTACTACCGAAGACGGGTTTGTATATTCTGATGTTTTTTTCGACCAAACGGGTTACCTGGCACTGGCCAAATATCAGCCAGCCACTACAAAAGAGATCGAATCATTCCGGTTTGAAAACTTTGATCCGGTAGTTGAGGGAGTGATTAATGAACAGGAAAAAACCATCGACCTGCTGGTGCCACCTGAAACCGATATCACCGCCCTTATTCCAACCATCGACCATACAGGCATTTCTGTTTCTCCAGAGTCTGGGGTTGCACAGGATTTTAGCAGTGAGGTGGTGTATACAGTTACTGCCGAAGATGGTTCCACAGCTGATTATAACGTGACAGTTGAGGTAGAGATACCGTTATTTATTCTTTCACTGGAATCTATCCCGGAGGAAGGCGGAACTGTTTCCGGGGAGGGTACTTTTACTGAAGGGGAAGAGGTAATGGTTTCAGCACAACCCACCGGTGATTATATTTTTATCCATTGGTTACGTAACGAGGCAATTGTAAGCAACCAACCAGAATTTACCTATACCATGCCTGCTTCCGATATTACCCTTACTGCTGTTTTTGAACTACCTCCCAATGAACCTCCTGTAGTGCAAAATACCCTTGAACTTCAACAGACCATTGAACAATCCAATGACCTGGTATTGGATATCTCGGATATTTTTTCTGACCCGGAGCAGGATGAGCTCAGTATAGATGTTGTGTCCTCGCAACCTGAGATTGTTTCTGCCCGGATCGATGATAATCTGCTCATCCTGAAATCTCTTAGACGCGGAGAATCTGCCATTACCCTGAGCGCAGACGATGGTTACAATGATCTTGTCACCACCTCTTTCAGGATATTAGTATATCCGAAGGCACTGGAAGTTGCATCGCCTCCTGAAAGTATACTGGACACATGGGATTCCGGAGCACCTGAATACACTTATCCCGCTCACATGATATTTCTTCAGTCTCAGGAAACAGATCCTGGTATCGATGCCCCCCTCCTGTGTGCTTATCACGTTCCACATGATCAATACCACCAGGATGATCAGGATCAGATTGGTTTCCCTTATTCCCTTACCCGGGGTACCCGCATCAGCGGGTTGGGAAACGATGGCATATCTATGTTGAACGAAGGTTCTGAACGTGACCTGGGAGGCTTATTGCTGGCATTAAATACCAGTGGATTTACTTTTATAGATCAGAACTTGGCCCTTGGATTTACACTCGAAAATCTCTCCTCTAACACCGGTAAAGTAGGTATTCGTCTGCAATACCGTTCAGATATTGATCACCCTTTTACCGATTGGATAATCGATGGCGAACCAGTTGTTTATTTTTTTGGTGATGAAGAGGAGGAGGAATCAATGTTTGAAGAACTAATCCCTTTCTCGCCTGAACTCGCCACCGAAATGCCATACCTTCAGATCCTGTTCAGGTACTATTATATAACTGGCGATCCGGGACCACGTCCGGAAGTGCGTCTGGATGACATCCATCTCAGTCTTTTAACATCCGTTGTTGCATCAGCGGAAGATCAGATAACGGTTTTTTCCAATCAAAATGGAATTGTGGTACAACAAGAAAATCCTGTTCCTGGAGTAGTTCAGGTTTTAAACCTTGCCGGACAGCAACTCTTCGCAAAAGATTTACAAGATACTAACTATCAAACCATATCATTCCTTCCTGATGCGGGTGTATATCTGGTTAAAATTTTCAATAAAGAGCAAAAAACTGTGGTACGAAAAATTTTGGTGAGGTGATGTGTTAAAACAAACCTACAATAGATGAAATCTCTGTTAACAAAACATCCTGCTTTCGCATCCATTACCCAATCAGAACGCGGAATTTTGAAATGCCATTATCTGCAGAGAGATCGACCCAGCATTTCAGTTTTCAGGGGTTTGGAGACCATACCTCCAATTCACTAAGGGCGAAACCACCTCCACTTCTCACAAATTCGATCTTAACATATCTTGCATTGATCTTTTTTTGTGCAACAGGTACGGCGGCTTTTCGCGCCACATCTGTCCGGTCATAATAAACATCCCATTTCTGGTTGTCGGAGGAGTAGAGGATTTTGAACATCATATAATAATCGTAATTGATAAACCGGGGAAGGATTTTTTCGATGGGGTAGTTTTCACCTAAATCAACAGAAAAATGTCCACTTCCCTTCCAGAAGGTGGCAAAATTTCCATCAGTTGCCAATCGTGGATTGTAACTGCCTGAGATATTTCCGGCAGTGGTGTTTTTTCCTAAGGCAACATTGGTTAAACCTTCATAAGAATCATCAAAATATTCCGAAAAATCCACACCTTTGTTTGTGGGTGTGATCTTAGCGATCCATCCCTGGTCGTCAAACTCCATCTTATCTATGCACAATTGCCTTTCGGAGCAGGTGGGATAAAAATAAAAATCCTGCCGGTGGTAAGCAATGAAATAATCATTGTTGACAGTAAACACAGAATGGTGTCCTGGTCCGAAAATATTCTTCTCAGGATCCATATCCATTACCGGATTATTAGGAGCATCTTCATAAGGTCCCCAGATATCCCGGCTGCGGGCCTGGTGTATCTTGTAATTTTCGGCATGGCACTTGCCTCCTGAATACATAAAGTAATACCAACCATCCCGGTATATAATAAAGGAACCCTCGGTGTAATCAAAGAAAGGACCCTCCAGACTCTTTTCTTTTATCACTTCAGTAAGGTACCCTGCATTGTTTACATCGCTGTTAAACTCTACCAGGCGAGGACGTGATGACGGGTCAGAAGAGCTCCCATATACCTTCCCATCATTAGGGTCGCGGTAAATCTGAAGGTCAAACCCATCTTCCACTTTGCCTTTATAATCCCATGGGCCTGTGGGTGTTTCACCCACATAAAGATGGCACTTGAAGTCGAAACCACTTGAATAATAAAGATAATATTTGCCATCATCACCTTTGAGCATGGAAGGAGCCCAGAAAAGATGCTTTCCTGTGATGTCGAGCTGCTGTACTTCCCATCTCTGTAAATCCTCTGATATCCAAACCATAGGTTCCATAAATTTAGAGACAGTGGTGGCATAAATGTAATATTTACCATCCATCTCCACCAAAGACGGATCGGCAAAGTGCCCCGGAACAATCGGATTACCCGCCTGAGATGAATCCCATGAAACATCCTGTGATAAAGATGAAAATACCGGTAAAAAAAATACTAAAATAATGATCAATTTATACATATGATATGGTTTTAGTGAAAAAATGTAAATAATATTATAAATACCCCGTCCTGTAGCACAAAACAAAACATCATCCACAGCTTTTTTCCTCAACACTAAAATTCCCTGGGGGAGAAGTCGTTTTTATTGGCAATTTTCAGAATGTTTTCTCCACTGTTCACCAAAACAAACAATCCTTTTTTGTAAGCATATTTGTCGGAGGAACTGTCGTATTTAATTGCCGCCACAGCACCATAAATGATTTTATCTTTGTGTTCAGGAAGGTACTCTCTTATTCTTGTCATCTTTTCCAAAAGATCATCCACATAACTGGTGGTAAAAGTAGTCTTTACTTCAACGATCACCACTTCACTTCCATTTGCCATCACAATATCGAACTCTGCCTCCAGTTCCTTTCTTTCAACCTTTACATTTGTGTAAATACGTGATATATCAATCCCCCTGGCCCTGAACAACCTAAGGCAAGAAGGAGTTATGAGAGCTTCCATAAGTTTACCCCACTGGGTAACGAACAGGTTGTTTAATCTTTTAAAATCTTTCCTGCTCTCTTTATACATCTTCTCCAGTTTACGGTCAGTTTCCAACATTTTCCGGTCGGTTTCCTTCATTTTCCGGTCGGTCTCCTGCATTTTGCGATCGGTCTCCTGCATTTTCCGGTCGGTCTCCTTAAATAATAGCCATACTTTTTCAAAAGTTAAAGGTTCATTACCATAAGGCAGCATGGGTTCGTTTACATCTTGAGAAACGGGTTTTTCCTTCTTTTTTGTTTTCTTCTTTTCGTCAGTCATAAGTTTGCAGGTATTGTTTAATCATAACAAATTTAGGATTTTTTTATTACTCAAAAAACAATTCTTCTGTTACTGGTTAATAACAAGATCAAACAAACCAGTTCTTTCTGCCTGTTGATCCGATTTACTGTTTCCTCTTCCCTTCAAAGTAATCCTCCATCACTTTCCTAAATTGATTCATGCTCATGTCGTAGCGGGGCATCAGACTGGTTTTGTCAGGGAAGGTTTCCATATGTAAAGTTTGCGTTGGGAATGCAAATCTTACACCCAGTTTTTCTGCCAGTCTTACGATTTCGAGCAATACCTCATGCCGCGCCCTGAGTTCTTCTGGCCATGTAGGTACAGCAAAAAAAATGTAAAACATGATCTTAAGTGCAAAATCTCCCATGTCGTTAAACTCTATATTGTAATAATCTTTTCGGGTTTTAGGATGTTCTTCCACGATCTTTCTGAGACCTTCCACAAAAACCTGAATCAGGTCAGGTGGAGTATCATATGTAACGGCAATTTGCAAATAAAAACGTCGGTATTTTCGCAATCCGTGATTGTCTATGGTAGCATCCGCCAGTTTGCCATTGGGTACGTAGGTAAGTGAATTGCGAAAAGACCTCACCCTTGTACTCCTGAAACCCACCTCTTCTACCATCCCGTCAATTTCACCGCTGGTTATCCAGTGTCCTACAGAAAAAGGTTTATCAACAAAGATCATCAGAGATCCGAAAAGATTCTTGAGCGTATCCTGTGCTGCCAGTGCCAGTGCCAATCCTCCAATGGAAAGACCTGCCAAAAGTGCTGTAATATTTACATCCAGGTTTTGTAAAATAAACAAGATGCCAACCACAACCACAAAAACCTTTAATATCTTCCTGATCAGAGGCACAACCTGGTTGTCGAGGTTGGTTTCTGTTTTGCCTGCAATCTTCTCAAGGTACAAACTCAAAACATCTACCAACTTGTAGACTACCAGGGTAGCAAAAAAGGGAAGTACAGCTTTAAATACTATATTGAGATAAAAGTTAACTTTAACTGGAAGCTGAAGTTGCGGGTAAAGCAACAGTACCAATACAAAAACCATAAACAAACTCAATGGGCGGGCCACTGGCAGCAAATAGGGTCTTACTATTTGATCATAGCCCATACGATGGGCACTGCGGTAGAGCAGGCGATTAAAAATAAAAGTGAGAAGTTTATGCAGAAAAAATCCTACCACGATAATGAACAGGATACCAACATACTGCCATAGGTATAACCCCAGGAGACTAATGTTTGCACGGTGAGGAAACAATTTCATCAGACGATCTGCTCCGTAGGGAAAAATGTTATCATAGGTTTCTTCTATTACCAGAAAACTTTCTCGACTGTAAATCCATTGACCATCATCTTGTTTTTCCAAAAAGATACCGGGTGTTCTCGATACAGGCATATAAGTATGCTGACCGGTAAGCGTATCAATATAATCAGGGTTTCGGGGAATATTATTTAAGTCCACAACGTGCCCTTCAGCATCCCAGATTTGTTTTAGTTTTACAGCCATTTCCCTGTTTTTGGCAGCATCTGTACCCTCGTGCGCAAAAGATCTAGCCGACTGCGAAACATCATAATCATTTGGCTGCAAATAGTGTAAGTGATTTAAAACACTGTGATAGGGTGTACTCAGGGAAATATTCTGGAGCTGTTGTCTGGCCAATGTATCTGCTAATTCTGGCACCTGCGCCTTTATTTCACAGAATAGCAGGGAAGAAATCAACAAATAAAACAACAGTACACCGCGGATGAGACTGAAAATTTTGTATGGCATGAATGCAGTATTTTTGAAAAAATTGATCATGAGCAGCACGGATTAACAAAGGGAAATAATTTCAATGACAGAAAACGCTTGCAATCAATAGAAAAAATGATTCTTTTTCGGAATAATCGTTATAAAAATATTTCAAAGATAAAATTTATCTCCCAATCAATTTGTCAAAAACACTTTCAACAAAACATTATCGTTTTCCCGGATAAAAAAACAGCGGACATTTAAATTTTGTCCGCTGTGTTTTATATTAGTCTTTGCAAGAAAACGTCAATGACGCAGAATAAGGTAGTTTTCTTGCGGACACTAAATTATAGAATTAAAGTCCGCTGAAATCAACATCAAGAAATGCCAGGGTGGGACTTTGAAGGGATGAATATGGGTTTGGATCATTTCCGGTTTCTGTTAACTGATGAAATAGTTTTCCAAAATTTCCAGAAATATTCATTTCGTTCACAGCCCTTACAATCTTACCATTCTCTATCAGTTGCCCCGATATGCCGAAGGAAAAATCACCGGTAGTATTATTGGCATTTCCTCCGTTAAAAGAAGTTATCAGAATACCTTTTTGTGTATCAGCAATGATCTGTTTTTGCGATCTTTTGCCGGTTTCCATGAGAATGTTCGAAGTGGATCCACCATTAGGTTTCATTCCCAGTTTTTTTCCATAATAGTTATCGATATACCAATCCGCCAATATACCTTTATCGATCATGATACGCTTTTGAGAAGCAATCCCTTCATTGTCGAAATAGCGAGATGCCATTCCACCTGGAATTAGCGGATCATCTATAATGGTCAGATATTTTGAACCTATGGCTTTCCCCATCATTCCATCAAGGAAAGAACTTTTTTGCTGCAGAGCTCTGGCGGTCATAGGTTGAAAAAGTCTCCACAACAGATTACCCGCCACTCTGTTATCAACAATCATGGCATACTTGCCTGAAGCTATCTTTCCCTGTCCAAACTGACTCAATGCATCCAGCAGCGCTTTTTCAGCAAGATTATTTTCATCGGGTAGCAGATTCAGAAAACGGCTACCTGCATAAAAAGATCCTGAAGGGCGTGAATCTTTATCCATCATACTCACCGAAGCACTTTTGCTAAAAAAAGTGCCTGATGATTCACCTAAAAATCCATTTGTATGATACTTCACACTTTCGTATGCATTATCTCTAAACCCGGCAGATGCCGATAAAATTTCCGTATTACCCTGCCTGATTAGTTGTTCTGCTTTCATGGCAGTCTCCACCCTAAATTCAGGTGTGACAGCATCATGATCAGTATCATAAGTATTCAGATCCAAGGGTTTTCCTTTGGGATACAATTCCGGATCGGGCAACGTTCTGTCTTTGTCTTCGCCCAGGTATTGTGTTGACATTACAGCCTCGTCAATAAACCTTTTCAGTTGATCTTTATTCAGGTTATTGGTTGTATGCGATGAATATTTATGATCATGATAAATTTGTAAATAAAGACTGTTTTCTGTTGATTCCTTGATGTTTTCTATTCTCTGTTCTCTTACCTCTACCTGCACAGACCGGGAGCGTGAAATAGAAACAGCAACATCTGAGGCACCTTTTCTACGGGCATGATCACCGGCCCATTGTGCCAATTCTTTACGTTGTATATTGTTCATAATAAAGTACTTTTTAAATGACAAAATCAGGCATTCATGCCGCCTACAGTTAATTTAGCAACCTTCACGGTAGGTTGTCCCAAAGAGGCAGGTACCCCCTGCCCTCCTTTACCACACATCCATCCATTGTTGGACAGTTCCATATCGTCGGCAACCATGGTAATATCAGCCAGAACGCGGGGTCCGTTTCCAATAATATTCACATCTTTGATCGGTTGGGTTATTTTTCCATTTTCAATCAGGTATCCCTGTTTTACATAAAAAGTGAAATCTCCCGGGCCAATCTTTACCTGTCCGTTGGTAAAAGATTCAGCAAAGATACCGTGTTGAACTGACTCAATGATCTCTTCGCGTTTGTGTGGTCCATTGAGCATGTAAGTATTCCTCATGCGTGGCAGCGGATGATGGCGGAAAGACTCTCTTCTGCCATTACCTGTGGGTTTTACCTTATAGTGTCTGGCACTAATCCTGTCGTGTAGATAAGAAGTAAGGATGCCATTTTCAACCATAAAAGTTTTTTGCGAGTCGTTTCCTTCGTCATCCATATTAATACTGCCTCTGTGATTGGCAATGGTGCCATCATCTACAATATTGATGAAAGGTTCTGCCACTTTCTTGCCAATCTTATCGCTAAAGATAGATTCTTCACGCCGGTTAAAATCTGCTTCCATGCCGTGTCCGATGGCCTCATGCAACAAAATACCACTACTGCCTGCACCCAGTACCACAGGCATTTCTCCTGCTTTGGGAACTACAGATTCAAACAGTAAAATGGTATTGTTAACAGCCCGGGTGGCAATATCATCTATTACCGCAGGGGTGAAAAAGTCAAAACCCCTTCTGGAAGAAATACTATAACCGTTTTCTTCTTTCCGGTTGTTTTCTTCCGCAACACAATAAGCAGAAAGCTGGCTCATGGGCTGATAATCACAAGCGATCACTCCTTCAGAATTAGCAAAAAGTACATAAGATGTTTCATCGGAAAATGAAACATTGGTTTTGATCACACGCGGATCGAGAGCAAAAGTTTTTTCGTTGATCTTCTGCAGAAAAGGTATTTTATCTGTAATGCTCACCTCTTCCCAAGCCTGGTTGATAGGATAATAGGAAGGGAGCTGCTTTTCCGACAGCGGCATAACTGTAACCTTTGGATTGGCATCAGCAATATTGGCTGCAGTTCTTGCTGCCGATTTCATAGATTCCAGCGAGATCTCTTCCGTAAATGAATATCCGGTCTGTTCTCCACTCAAAACCCTTATTCCCACACCAAAACTTACATTTGAATAGGCACGGTTTACTGTATTATCTTCGAGTGATACCGAGTTGCGGTTGTGATGCTGAAAATACAGATCGCAATAATCACCTCCTCTTGATAACCCCTCTCCGACCACCTTCATGATCATTTCGCGGGTTACACCAAAATGACTTAGGTAATCGTTGAGTTGGTAACTCAAAGGAGAAGTTCCATGGGCCATATTTCCACATCCTTTCAAAAAGGTTGGCAATACCATGGTTCCTGCTACGGCTATACTTCCTGTTTTCAGAAAAGTACGCCGATCATAATTCTTTTCCATAATGTTTTTTTTAGTGAATGATAATTTTCGGGTAAGTGAGGGTTAATGGGTTGAATAGTAAGTTGCAAAATCTTTTGGATTTTTTGATCAGATTATGTTGATGTTGTTGTTTTCCTAAAGTGGTTTGACGCACAATAGCCGTTCCTCATTACA
>CAZPVB010000154.1:0-9404 GCA_964589855.1 uncultured Bacteroidales bacterium | reverse complement strand
TGATTGCTGCCACAGGTCCGAAGAGTTCTTCTTCCCATGCCGGCATTCCTGGTTTCACACCTGAAAGTATTGTAGGAGGATACCATGCGCCGTTTTCTATGGGTATTGTTCCTCCCAGCAGGCATTCTGCCCCTTTTTCAATGCTGTTGGTTACCTGATCATGTAATTCATTTCTGAGCTTTACACTTGCCTGCGGTCCCATGTCGTTATTTTCGTCATGGGGGTCGCCCATTTGTATTTTTTTCATCTTCATAAGAAATAGATCCTGAAACTTTTCGAAGATTTTGTCTGCAACAATGAACCTTTTGGCGGCAATACAACTTTGTCCATTATTGATCAATCGACTGGTTGTGCATTTTTCGGCTGCAAGTTCCAGGTCTGCATCTTCCAGTATCAGATAAGGATCGCTGCCACCCAGCTCGAGCACTGTTTTTTTGAGATGCTCTCCGGCTTTTTGAGCTACTGCCTTTCCTGCCTCAACACTACCTGTAAGGGTTACTGCCTTTACAAGCGGATTTTCAATGACCGGAGAAACCTCACTTCCTTTGATGCGTAGAGTGCGGAAAATATGGGATGGAAATCCTGCTTCTTCAAAGATGTTCTCTATAGCCATAGCACAACCCATTACATTAGAGGCGTGTTTCAGCAATCCTGTATTACCCGCCATTAATGCAGGTGCGGCAAACCGGAAAACCTGCCAGAACGGAAAGTTCCAGGGCATGATAGCCAGAATCACACCGAGAGGTTGATAGAGTATGTAACTGGATCTCGCATCTGTTTGCACCCTTTCTGCCTGGAGGAACTTCTCTGAGTTTTCAGCATAATATCTGCAAACCCAGGCACATTTCTCTATTTCAGACCGTGCCTGTTTGATCGGTTTTCCCATTTCCTGAACCATCAGCATGGAAAGGTCTTCCTTCTTCTCAATTAATAACGATGCCGTTTTTTCCAGTAAAACCGAACGAAAAGAAAAAGGAGTGCTTCTCCAGTATTCCCATTCTTTATGTGTCTCTTGTATAATAGATTCAACCTGTGTTTTGCTGTGAGGTTTGTATTCGCCGATTTTTTTGCCTGTGGCGGGGTTGATGGATGTAAACATGTATTATTGGTTTTGGAAGTTAAATCATTGATTCTGTTTAAATACAAAAATGCCAAAATATCCAGTGAAATACAAATAGTAAAGTAAAATATTATTTGTAAGTGAACAGGCAAATTCATTGCTTTAAAAATTTTAGGATATTTTTCTGTAAATACACTAATTTTAACCCGGAAAACAAATATTTTTATTTTACAATGAAAAGAACATGAGCGAAAACTATTTTAAACGATTTCCCAACCGCGACGGTTTTTTTGGAGAATACGGAGGTTCATTTATTCCGCCGGTATTGGAAGAGGAGATGCAAAAGATCAACAATGCTTATTTTGAGATCAGCAAATCTCATAAGTTTATTTCCGAATTGCGTAGCATAAGAAAGCACTATCAGGGACGGCCCACTCCTGTTTACTTTTGTCAGCGTTTATCAGAGAAATATGGTGGACGTATTTACATGAAACGCGAAGACCTGAACCATACCGGAGCACATAAGTTAAATCACTGTATGGGTGAGGCGCTGCTTGCCAAATATATGGGTAAAAAGAAACTTATTGCCGAAACCGGAGCTGGCCAACATGGAGTGGCACTGGCAACAGCTGCTGCTTATTTTGGTTTGGAGTGTGAGATACACATGGGGGAGGTAGATATGCAAAAGGAATATCCCAACGTTGTTAGAATGAGAATTCTGGGTACAAAGGTTGTGCCTGTTACTGAGGGATTGAGAACCCTGAAAGAGGCAGTTGATTCTGCTTTCCAGGCTTATTTAAAAGATCCGGTAAATACTATTTACTGTATTGGTTCGGTGGTGGGTCCGCACCCCTTCCCCATGATGGTACGTGATTTTCAGCGTATTGTGGGAATTGAAGCCAAGGAGCAGTTTATGGAAATGACAGGTGAGTTACCCGATCATGTGGTTGCATGCGTGGGTGGAGGTAGCAATGCCATGGGTATTTTCTCCGGATTTATTGAGCACGATGAGTGCAGCTTGTATGGTATTGAACCCGGAGGCAGGTCAATGAATACCGGAGATCATGCTGCTACCATGACCCTGGGAAAACCTGGTACCATTCACGGATATAAATGTTATTTGTTGCAAAACGATGAAGGCGAACCGGCTCCTGTTTATTCGATCGCCAGCGGTCTTGATTACCCGGGAGTAGGACCCGAGCACAGTATGCTGAAAGATATTGAGCGGGTAAAATATGATATGGTAACCGATGAAGAAACAGTGAATGCCTTTTTCGAATTAAGCCGTGCCGAAGGTATCATACCTGCTTTGGAAAGTGCTCATGCAGTTGCATATGCCTTTAAACTGGCACAGCAAAAGCGACATTCATCTATCCTCGTAAACTTAAGTGGAAGAGGAGATAAAGATATCGATTTTATTACAGAGAATTACAGTGAGGGATATCTCTGATGCAAAAGGGAAGGATGTTGTTTCGGTTTTTATTGCTGAAAATTGGAAAAAATGCATTCCAAAGAAATAATCTCCGGATGCTCATCTGAAAATAGCTGTCCCTTTTTCTCCATCAACGTTTATAAAACCCCTGAACATGGTGGGAGTATTAAATTTCATGACAATATTCCCTTCTTTATCAATGGCAATGATACCACCATTGGCTTTTTGATCTACAAGTATTTTATTAATTACCTCTTCTGCTGATTCCTCAAGGGTTTGATAATTGTATTTCACTCTTGCTGCAATATCGTGTGCTACTACATTTCTGATAAAAAACTCACCGTGTCCGGTGGCAGAAACCCCGCAGGATGCATTGTCGGCAAAATTGCCCGCTCCAATGATCGGGCTGTCGCCAATGCGGCCGTATTGCTTGCCGGTCATACCACCTGTTGAAGTAGCAGCGGCAATGTTTCCTTCCTGATCCAGGGCAACGGCCCCTACAGTACCCAGTTTATAATCCTGCCAATGATCATTGTTGTCCAGATAGCTCCTGTCAGGATTTTCAATGCGGTTTTTAAGAAAACGCCTGTATTGGTTCCATCGTTTTGTATCAAAAAAATATCCGGGATCCACTATTTCCAGTCCCTGCTCGTAAGCAAAAGTTTCTGCCCCTTTCCCTGTTAGTAATACATGGGGTGAGTTTTCCATTACCTTTCTGGCAGCAGAAACGGGATTTTTAATGTTGGTAATACCTGCTACCGCACCTGCATTAAGAGTCATTCCGCACATCACGGAGGCATCCAGTTCATTCTTTCCCTCCAGATTAAATACTGCGCCTTTCCCTGCATTAAACAGGGGGCTATCTTCCATTATTTTAATGGCCGCTTCCACGGCATCGAGGCTGGTGCCGTTATTCTTTAAAATGTCTTCGCCCGCTTTTAACGCTAACGCCAAAGTTGCATGATATTGCTGTTGCATGCTATCTGTCAGGTTTTCTTCCGATACATGACCTGCACCACCATGAATAACCAATGCATATTTGTTCTGACCTGTGGCAGAAAAAATTGAAATCGTGAAAAAGGCAATAAAAAAAAAGATATTTTTCCCCCTTTTATTCTGATATGCTTTCATAATTGGCATTTAGTCTTTGAATGACCTGGTTTGTAATGTCGTGTTTATCATCTGCATATAAAATACCACCTCCTGGTGAAAACCCTAATATATAATCATAGTCGAGTTCCTGATTCAGTTCTTCAAGCAGGGAAGTGATCTCGCCATAAAGTTCTATGTTCATTTGCATCTCTTTGTTTCTGAGCTGGTTGGTATACGTCTCATTGAGTTGTACCAATTCCTGTTGTTTTTGCATGAGTTCCTGTTCTCTTATCTGTGCCTGATCGGCTGATATGGCACCTGTTTGTACCTGTTGGTAAAAAGTTTCGGCTTCCTGCTGAAATTGTGTCTGACGGCGTTGAAGATCGTTTTCCAGCCGTCGTTGCTCCTGTTCAAAATCTCTTTGTAATGTTTCTGCCAGTTGGAAATTTTGTATGAGAGAATCTGAATCAACATAAGCAATGTTTAGTTTTACCTGCTCAATTTGATCTGCTGTACCCTGCATTACTTCCTCCTGAAGTTGTTCGGTCTCTGTTTCTTCGAATGGAAGAAACCTGAAAACATACAAAACAATCAAACCTATAAAAAGAACTACATTAATAATGGTTCCGTTTGATATTATGGATGTTTTGGGCACCTCTTTGTAAGCCGAGGATTTTTCCTGTTCTTCCTGGTTTTCGTCTTTATTGGTGTTGTCTGTTGTCATTTTATGTTTTTTATTTATTAAAATTGAAATATGTTAAAGGAAAGGTGTTGTTTTGGAAAATGTTTGATCAGAAACAAGTCCGGATCCTCAATTTCTTATACTGGTAGGAAGTGGAAGCAGATTATGCTGCAACTTCATGAAGATCAATTCAATCCAATTGTGTAACAAATTCCGTACAAACATTAATTCCCCATTTCCGACATAAACTTTATTCTCACAAGTCTGATCTCTTCCTCCGTATATTCATCTTCACCTAACTCAACCAGTGCGTCCATATAAGAGTCTGTTTCGGCAGTGGAAAAATAATCAAAAATTTCCTCTTGTTTATCCTCATCAACTACTTCATCAATGTAGTATCTGATATCTATTTTGGTGCCGGAGGCCACAATACTCTCAATTTCCGAGAGCAGTTCACCAAAATCAAGACCTTTGGCATAAGCAATATCTTCCAGCGGTTTTTTACGGTCAATGTTTTGTATGATATAAACTTTGATACCTGATTTATTTACCACAGATTTTACGACCATATCCATGGGTCTTTCAATCTCGTTTTCGTCAACATATTTTTTGATGAGTTCTACAAAAGGTTTTCCGAATCTTTCCGCTTTGCCTGATCCTACACCCGATATCTGCTTGAGCTCTTCAATCTTGACAGGATATTGTATTGCCATATCCTCAAGTGAAGGGTCCTGAAAGATAACAAAGGGTGGGAGGTTGTTTTTCTTGGCAATTTCTTTTCTCAGGTCTTTCAACATGAGAAAGAGCATTTTGTCTGTTGTGCTGGTTTTGGATGCTCCCGCTTTAATGCTCTCGCCTGTTTCATCATCCCCTTGCTTTTTATCTTTGCTTACTTTTACTGATTTGGGGTTTTTCAGAAATTCTTTTCCTTTTTCAGTAACCTTTAGTGTTCCGTAATTCTCAATGTCTTTTTCGAGCAGTCTTTCAATAATGCTTTGCCTGATAATGTTTTGCCAGAATTTTTCATCATTATCAGCACCCTGACCAAAAATCTCGAGTTGGTCGTGTTTGCATGATTTGATAATACCTGTACTTTTTCCCATAATAACGTTAATTACATGTTTTATTTTAAATACTTCCTTTACAGCCAATACGGTTTCTAATAATTGGCAAATATATTCTTTTCCTTCAAATTTTTCCCGTGGATTTAAACAATTATCACACATTCCGCAATTTTCCTGGCTGTAAACTTCACCAAAATAGTTGAGTAGCATTTTTCTGCGGCAAATAGATGTTTCTGCGTAATAAACGGTATCTTGTATGAGTTGCATACCGATCTCCTGTTCGGCAACCGGTTTTCCTTTGAGAAATTTTTCCAGTTTCTGAATGTCGTCATAAGAATAAAAGGCAATACAATTGCCCTCACCGTCGTCTCTTCCTGCTCTGCCTGTTTCCTGGTAATAGGACTCGAGGCTTTTGGGGATGTCATAGTGAATTACAAATCGGATATCGGGTTTGTCTATGCCCATCCCAAAAGCAATTGTAGCAACGATTACATCAATTTCTTCCCTGAGGAATTTGTCCTGTGTACTTACCCGTATGTGTGAATCTAATCCTGCATGGTAGGGTAAGGCATTGATGCCGTTCACCTTCAATGTTTCGGCTATTTCTTCTACTTTTTTTCTGCTCAGGCAATAAATAATGCCCGATTTGTTTTTGTTCTTGTGTATGAATTTAATGATGTCTTTGTTTACATCTTTGCCTTTCTGGCAAATCTCATAATATAGATTTGGGCGGTTAAAGGATGATTTATAGATTTTAGCCTGAAGCATGTTCAGGTTTTTCATGATATCGTTTTGTACCTTCGGGGTAGCTGTGGCAGTGAGGGCAATAACAGGTATTTTCTTGTTAAATGCATTGATGATTGTTCTTAATTTGCGGTATTCCGGACGGAAATCATGCCCCCATTCTGATATGCAATGGGCTTCGTCTACCGCCATGAATGAGATATCGAGTGTTTTGAAGAATTCTATATTCTCTTCTTTTGCCAGCGATTCGGGAGCTACGTAAAGTAGCTTTGTCATGCCATTGCTCAGGTCTCTTTTTACCTGTAATATCTCAGGTTTACTCAGCGATGAATTCAAAACATGTGCAATACTATCGTAGGAAGCAAAATTTCTGATGGCATCTACCTGGTTCTTCATCAGTGCTATCAGGGGTGATACAATAATGGCTGTACCTGTGCTTATGAGAGCGGGCAACTGATAGCACATTGATTTTCCCCCACCGGTGGGCATGATCACAAAGGAATCGTTCCCCTGCAGCAGATTGTGTATAATCGCTTCCTGATCGCCCTTGAATTTGTCGTATCCGAATATCTCTTTTAATAGTTTTTTTAGTGAAACTTCACTTTGGGTTTCCATGAATTCTATTGCCAATTTTAAATTTTTGTATTGATCAGTTCGTTTCCTTTAGCAGTATCTTGTTTCTGCTTTCGTTTACCATTCTTTTTTTTATTTCTTTAAAAAAACTGTTTGTGAAATTTAATGCTGGTTTCATTTTAGGAATGAGAAACCGGAAATGGTGACGCGGATTTCAAACTAACTGTCTTTTTGTTTTCACACCACAATAACTATTGGTTCAAAATGTTATTGTATAAATCTGATAATATTAATGTTATCTCTGATAAAATAAATTGTTTGATGTTTCAATGAAACGAAAAACTGCTTTTGTTTTTTTATGCAAAATGCATGAATTTTTCTTCAATAAGTGTTTTAATTATGCGAAATTTGTAATGCTCATTAATTTTAGTCATTTCAAATTTCTCAAGTAAATTTAATGATTATAATAGTCAGGCCAAAATTATTTAATTATATAAAGGAAATTTAGTTGATACATTATAACGAAATCAAACAATCAGCATTGGAAACCATCCAGATAGAGGCTGATGCCATTGCTAATCTGAAGAATTACATTACAGATGATTTTGCCATTATAGTAGAAAAAATTATCAACAGCAAAGGACGTGTAGTCATTACGGGTGTGGGAAAAAGTGCTATCATCGCTTCAAAAATTGTTGCCACTTTAAATTCAACCGGTACACCAGCAGTTTTTATGCATGCGGCAGATGCTATCCATGGAGATCTGGGCATCCTTCAAAAAGAGGATATTGCTATTTGTATTAGCAATAGTGGTAGTTCTCCTGAAATAAAAGTTCTTACCCCCATGTTGAAATCTCTGGGTAATTGTCTGGTAGCCATGGTCGGTAACCTTCATTCGTACTTGGCTCTGCAGGCAGATTATATATTAAATACAACCATTGAGAAAGAAGCCACACCTGGAAATCCTGCACCTACCACCAGTACTACTGCGCAATTGGTAATGGGAGATGCCTTGGCCATTGCCTTGTTGAAATCCAGAGGATTCTCAACATCTGATTTTGCACGCTATCACCCCGGCGGAGCGCTCGGAAAACAATTGTACCTTAAAGTAGATGATCTCTACACCAAAAATGAAAAACCTGCCGTTGACATCGATGCGAGTGTAAGAGATATTATTCTGGAGATCAGCAGTAAGAGATTGGGAGCAACCGCTGTGCTTGAAAAGGGAAAACTCAGAGGAATTGTTACCGATGGCGATTTGAGAAGGATGTTGGAAAAAGAAACCGATTTTTCGGGGCTTAAGGCACGCGAAATCATGACCGTCAATCCCAAAACCATTGAAAAGAATACTTTGGCTGTGGATGCACTGAACCTGATGAGAAACAATAATATTACACAACTTCTTGTTTCTGATAAATATAAGTATCTGGGTGTTGTTCATTTGCACGATATCCTGAACGAGGGCATTATTTGACCCTTGTTCAACCCTTTCTCATGAAACCTAATAAAAACGAATTGTATACATAAACCATACTGCATTTTCTTATGAGTATCGCTGAATTTAATGACTATCGCCAAAAAATGAATGAAAAGATATTGGGTGCTGATAATCTTATATTAAAAAGACTTTTCAACCTCGATACAAATACCTATGCCGATGGAGCAATTCCTGCCAAAGTAAAGGAAATGATCGGACTGGCTGCTTCCATGGTGCTCAGATGCGATGATTGTGTAAAATACCATCTCCAAAAGTGTTTTGAACTGCAAGTAACAAAAGAGGAAGTGTATGAGGTTTTTGCTATTGCTAATATAGTAGGTGGAACCATTGTAATCCCGCACCTGAGAAGAGCTGTTGACTTCTGGGAGGAATTGGAAGATCATGGAGCATGATACGACTACCGCTATCAATATCAGGTAGCGTTTTTTTTAAGGGTATAAACCATTCATGGAAACATGGGATTGGTTTATCTGTTTATAATTTGAATCATTGGTTCAGATAGTTTGTCTCGTTTTTTTAAGAAGAGAGCTTGGCAAAAAAACCGTTTTGTAATTTTTTTGTGTTGCTAAATTACAATCATCCGCTTGTGCATCAATATTATTGTCATAGCCCGGTTCATTTAAAACAATAAAAGTGTAAATCTATGAAATTGTACACCACTAATCTGGTAAAAAAATATAAGAAGAGAACGGTTGTTGATCATGTTTCTGTAGAAGTAAGTCAGGGAGAAATTGTAGGATTGCTCGGGCCAAATGGGGCAGGTAAAACCACCACATTTTACATGATCGTGGGTTTGATAAAACCCAATGAGGGTAAAATATTTCTGGATCATCAGGATATCACCAAAGAACCTATGTATAAAAGGGCCAAAAGAGGAATTGGATACCTTGCACAGGAAGCAAGTGTTTTCAGAACCTTGAGTGTTGAGGATAACATTATGGCGGTATTGGAGTTTTCAAAGACTTCAAAAGAGAAGCAAAAAGAGAAACTGGAAACGCTTTTGGATGAATTTGGTTTGCAACATATCCGTAAAAGTAAGGGTATAACCCTATCGGGAGGAGAAAGAAGACGTACCGAAATTGCCAGATCGCTGGCAGTAGATCCTAATTTTATTTTGCTTGACGAACCCTTTGCCGGGGTTGATCCTATTGCTGTGGAAGACATTCAGAATATCGTAAGTAAACTGAAAAAAAGGAATATTGGCGTTCTTATTACCGACCACAATGTGCATGAAACTCTTAATATTACAGACAGGGCTT
>CAZPVB010000153.1:8110-9567 GCA_964589855.1 uncultured Bacteroidales bacterium | reverse complement strand
CCAAGAGTTGTTGTTGCACAGGCAAACGAAGAAACTTTACTGAAAGATTTTTTAAAAAACAAGGGGTATCTGATGTTTTCGAGAATACCCGTATACGCCGAAGACGAAGAGAACATTACAGGCTATGTGCTAAGGCAGGAAGCTTTTGAAAAAATGGCAGAAGTAAAAGATCATCTGAAACTAAAAGATATCAAAAGGGACATCCTGATCGTTCCCAACACCAACGCACTGTTTACTGTTTGGGAGACTTTGCTTACCAAAAAGGAACATATAGCCCTGGTTGTTGACGAATACGGCGGTGTTGACGGTATTGTTACCATGGAAGACATCATAGAATCATTACTGGGACTGGAAATTGTGGATGAAAAAGATACGGTGACTGATATGCAAAGCTTCGCCCGCGAAAAATGGAAAATGAGACAGGCAAAATACGAAATGCTTTTTAAACTGAATGAAAAGTCTCAAAAATAAAGAAAAACAAACCAAACAATCATAAACCTGCCACAGATTCAAACCCATTACGGCATTTTTTGTTAAAATTATTGCAGATGTAATGCATATGTTTTTTTCATGCAAAACTGAAATCATCAAACATTGATTTTTCCCCTGTGATTGGGGATCGAATAATCATCCATAAACCCCTAAAACACCAAAAATGGAAAATAATTTTTATGCTTTTAATGCCAAAGATATTTCAGGAAAAGAAATATCCATGCAGGATTTTAAAGGAAAAACCATTGTGGTTGTAAACACAGCAAGCAAATGTGGTTTTACACCCCAGTTAGAAGGACTGGAAAACCTTTATAAGAAATATAAAGACAAGGGATTGGTCATACTCGGGTTTCCCTGCAACCAGTTTGCCAATCAGGAACCCGGCGACGAAGAATCAATAGTCAACGGATGTATGGTGAATTATGGTGTAACTTTCCCTATGTTTTCAAAGATACAGGTAAACGGAAAAGATACCCATCCCCTCTTTCAATACCTCAAAAAAGAACTTAGCGGACTCTTGGGTGACAGGGTCAAATGGAATTTTACAAAATTTGTGATCGATAAAAACGGCCAACCCACGAAAAGATTTGCTCCCGCTACCAAACCAGAGAAAATGGAAAGTTATTTGCAATCGCTGCTAAACTAATCAATCAACAGAATCTGATCGGGGAACGTGGCGTATCTTTTCCTCTTGTCTTCAATCGTTTCACCAACAAATTTTTCTTTTCAAGTGCACTATCCTTTTCTCCCTGCTATATTTCAATTACACTTACACTTTTTTTGATATCAAAATATGCGCAAATCTATATTTATGCCATATGATATAGGAATAAGGGGCGTTGGGGTGATGTAGATATTGAACAGGGATTTGCAATAGGTGTTTGATTTATTATTTTCAAATCGATGCCCGGCGATCTTTCAGCAAAAATATCTTTGTCTCCGTCAGCACCCCAGCGGGGTGCAAA
>CAZPVB010000153.1:3379-8010 GCA_964589855.1 uncultured Bacteroidales bacterium | reverse complement strand
GCGATCTTTCAGCAAAAATATCTTTGTCTCCGTCAGCACCCCAGCGGGGTGCAAATTTTTTTTAGTATTGGTACGAACTGAAAGTCGTCCCACCACACTCCGGATCTTATTGCATATTCAACTGCTCAGCAAGAAAAAGACCAATTCCTTTGCACCGTCCATTCCTGTCTTGGTATCCCCCATCCCGGTTCTGAAAACGCAAATGGCATCGGTTTTTGCAAAACCCACCGGTTGCGGCGGAAGATGATCAATGGGCATTTGTGGGGGTGGTGTGATTGGGTGGTTTGGTTGGCCCACGTAGGGACAGGGCATGCCCTGTCCCTACAATGGGCGCCCTGTCCCTACATTGGTCAACCTGACCCTTCAACATTGGCGCCCTGTCCCTAAATTCAATATGCACACATTAAAAAAAATGCACCCAACTGCATAAATTTTATTAAATATGTGCAGCAAAAGGCATGTGCCTTTATTCGTGCTTATCACTGGTATCAAGAAGCCAGGTAAAAACGTTTAAATGTTTTATACCACTTCTGCTTTGTGTAAAGGAATCTGTTGTAAGCAGAATCTTGGGGTAATTGTCGTTGATTTTTTCTAATGCCCCAAATTCCCGTTCAATTGTGCTTTCGCTCGCCATTTGCCATGCAAACTGATAATATTCAATATCTCCTTTGGTTGTTTTGCAAACAAAATCCACTTCATTGTTGCGGGTAGTACCTGTCCAGATTTTGTTGCCTCTGCGAAGCAGTTCAAGATAAACAATATTTTTTAAAATATGTCCTCTGTCTGTGGTGCGTTCTTTTCCTACCAAAACATTAAGCAGGCCAATATCAACCAAATAGTATTTCTCTTGAGTAGCTAATTGTTTTTTGCCCTTTAGATCGAATCTGTTTACTCTGTAAAATATAAAGCTTGCTACCAAATATTCCAGGTATCTTTCAACTGTGGTATTGTGGGTGTTTTGCCCGTCTTGTTTTAATATTTTTGCAATATTACCCGGAGAAAGTTGATTTCCAATGTTGAATGCTACAAACTTTGTGATGTTTCCGAATGCCCTCTTATTGTTTATCTGGTGGCGTTGTGTTATATCTTTCTCAACAATAGTGGCGTAAACTGCTTCCAGATACTCATATATCATATCGAAACCACCATCACGCAGTTCAATACCTTTAGGTAATGATGTTTCATTTACATAATCAAAAAACAAGGCTTCATAATTCAGGTATTGGTTTGATGTGTCAATTTTGCGGGCGGTTAAATATTCCTGAAAAGAGAAGGGCAAGATAGAAATCTCAATATATCGACCGCTTAAAAGTGTCGCTAATTCGCCAGACAAGAAAAAAGCATTTGATCCTGTGATGTAAACATCTATATTTGGTTTCACAAACAAACCGTCTACCATGCGCTCAAACTCATTTACATTTTGCACCTCGTCTAAAAAAACATAGCAGGGCCTTGATAAATCCAACTGGTCGATGATATGTTTATACAAAGCATCTAAGTTGTTGAGGAATTTGCGCAGCTCAAACTCTTCAAAGTTTAAAAACACAATTTGCTGGTCTTTCACCCCCATTTGCAATAGTTCATTTCGATATAGCTCCAGCAAGGTACTTTTGCCACTTCTTCTTACACCCGTAACCACTTTTATGAGGTCTTTATCTTTATAAGCCAACAGTTTGCTTACATACCCTTTACGATTTGTGTAATTTCTCATTCAACAAAGATAACAAGACAAATCATTAAAACATGCAATATTTGAAAGTTTTAATGATTCAGCAGAGGCATTGCTTTTAGTGGTCAGACGAACGGAAAGTCGTCCGACCACATTCCGGTTCTTATTCCATCACCCATCCCCCATCTACCATACACTCGCCCCCTTCGTTGGAAAAATACCCCCTCTTATTGGAAATATACCCCCTCTTGTCAGAAATCAGATACTACTTATTGGTTATTGATTTATTTTTACCAGGTGTTTGTAGAGAAAACAACATCCCTTATGGGTCGGTTTCTTACTGGCAGTAGAATGAAATCTAAAATCAAATAGCAAACTTATTTCAGACAAATCAACCATGCCGATCATTTTTTAAAATCAATTTTAAACCTTAAAAAACCATGCTTATGAAAAAAAGAAACCTGACCAACTTGTTTATTGCTGCACTTTTTATGATTACCATCGCATCATGCGGCAGCAGCATAGAGAGCGACGCCAAAGAAGCGGCCAAGTAGGCCTGCAAAGCACAAAAAATGGACATGGAAATGGACATGAACAACATGGAAAAACTCCAGGAACTGCAACAGGAAGCCACCGCCCTCTAAGAGAAAATGGAAGGCAAATACCAAACCGCTGAAGAGATGCAAAAATTCATGGAAGCTTATCAGGATGAATTGGGGAAGTGTGAATAGTGCTTGTTTTACAATCGGGGTAGATATTACTCCCTTGACAATGAAGACAATACAGAAGTGTTTGAATTTTTGTCATGGGTATCCACCAGTCTGCTTGCCATTTTGCCGGGATCGCTTTATTTTGACATTCAGGCAGAGGACTTATTCAATGGAGTTGTAACGCTCCCGGTAAGTCTTACCGTAAATGATGGCAGCATGGCGGTAACAGATCTGCCCGAAGCATCCATCTCCATCTACCCCAACCCCGCCACCGATCATCTTTTTGTGGAAAGCAGTCTGAACATGGATCATGCTGTGATTCTTTTGGTGGATATACAGGGGCAGGTGGTCCGGTCATCTGAATTAAAAGAGTTCAACAAAATAAATATAGAAGGATTGGGTGAAGGGATATATATGGTTCGTATTCAAAATGATGAGGTCATGATCAACAAAAAGATTGTGATACGGTAGATTTTGGCATGATGTGCTCAGGCAGTCCTGCTCAATACTGTGCCATGATCTTGCAATCATCCTTGAATTGACAAGGGAAAGAATAAACGGGTTCTGTTGCAGAACCCGTTTATTTTTTGAACAAAATGAATGATCACAAAAAATAATCTGACGCCTTCAAACACATAAAAAAATACTGCCCGTAGGATTTCAAAGGTATTGTACTTTCTCAATCTCTACGCTCCAAAAAAAGAGTTTACCTCAAATAAGAAACTGTTCACCATCTACTCCTGTCACCTTTTCGAACCGGAAAAAGAAACCGGATATTGGCAGGATGGAAAATCAGGCAGAATTTTACTACATTCGTGGTTGGTAATAGTATGGTGAATCCCTGACAAGGATCTGCCCATTTCCTTTTGCATGCGCTGCCACCTGCTTTTTCTATGATGCAAGCGGGTAAAATCCCCGGGGTCTCCCCACTACGGCAGAAAGGACGAGGCGGCATTGCATGCATACACTATTTTCGCCCTTGTAAACTGTAACCAATGTTTTATTCATAAAAACACAAACAATCATGTACAACAAACTTATTCAAAACATTCAGCCTTTGGGTTTTATGTGGCCCACCGGAAATCCGTTTCTTTTTTGTGTTCATCACCTGGATCACTACCCTGCTGGCAATGATGAGATGGGTCCTGATGCTTCGCTGCAGGGGCGCAACCTGGGTCAGGATTTCACTCTCAAAGACGGGTGGAGGATGTACCATGGTGAGCGTGTTCCGGGATTCCCGGCTCACCCCCACCGCGGATTCGAGACCATCACCATTGTGCTGGAAGGTTATGTGGATCACAGCGACAGCCACGGCGCAGCAGGCAGGTATGGCATGGGTGACGTGCAATGGATGACCGCTGGTGCTGGTTTGCAGCACTGCGAGATGTTTCCGCTCATCAAAAAAGAGGAATCCAACCCACTGGAGCTTTTTCAGATCTGGCTCAACCTACCCAAAAATAATAAATTTGCCGATCCCCATTTTAAGATGCTCTGGGGTGAAACCATCCCGGTTGTGCATCAAACAGATGAAAATGGCAATAATACTGAGGTGAAAGTTTTTGCCGGAAAACTGGGTGATGCCGTGGCACCTGCCCCAGCACCCGACTCGTGGGCTGCTGATCCGGCCAATGGTGTAAACATCTGGACTATTAAAATACCCAAAGGTGCCCATTGGAAATTACCGGCAGCATCCATTGAAGCCAACCGTCACCTTTATTTTTACAAAGGATCGGGTATAAAAATAGCCGGAATTGATATTCAATCCATGCATGCCATAGAAATGCTCCCCGATCAGGATGCCATCATTGAATGTACAGGCGGTGAGGATGCTTATCTGCTGCTGCTGGAGGCCATCCCCATCGATGAACCTGTTGTACAGCACGGACCGTTTGTGATGAATACAGCTGAGGAGATCCACCAGGCATTTGCCGACTACCGGCAAACACAGTTTGGCGGATGGCCCTGGAAGCGCTACGATCACGTGCACAACAGAAGCGACGGACGATTTGCCAGGTACAAAGACGGAAAAGAGGAAACCCCGGGGGTATAATGTATTGCAAAATGCGGTGGTTCCTGCGTGCCATCGTGTTTACCTATGATGCGTATCCTCAGCTTTTGCCCTAACCCCTCTGCCCTGCCTGTCGTTCCAGCAGTAGTTTGCTGTTTTTTGGTTTCATGGTTGCTTTGGAATTCTGATTTACGCCTACGGCATGCCCCACCTGTCATTCCGACGTCAGGAGGAATCCCTCAGG
>CAZPVB010000153.1:0-3279 GCA_964589855.1 uncultured Bacteroidales bacterium | reverse complement strand
TTACGCCTACGGCATGCCCCACCTGTCATTCCGACGTCAGGAGGAATCCCTCAGGTCTGGAAGGGCGAAAGGATGAATCAACGAAGGGAAAGGTATGGCAGCGGGATCCCTCCTTGCGTCAGGATGACACGCGGGGAAAAGGGTTCGTTGTCTGCTTGTCCACAACCGATGACTGGATGATCCGGAGGCGCGCCGAAAGGCGCGTCTCCGGAGGAAAGCATTGTTTAGGATGGGCGGATTGGCGCGCCATCCCTGTCATTCCGACGTCAGGAGGAATCCCTCAGGTCTGGAAGGACGAGAGATAAATCACCCAAGGAGAAGTTACGGCAGCGGGATCCCTCCTTGCGTCGGGATGACACGGGGTAATAAACAACGAGGGTTGTTTTAACACGGGGGAAAGGAAAGGCAGGGAGATCCCTTCTTCGTCTGGATGAAACGCGGCCAGATGGAATCAAAAAAACTTTCCCAAAGGAATCAAAAGGAAGTATTATCTTTCGGAGGTAGAATAATCATTTAAAAACATCTTACGAATCCATAACCCAATCATTTCATTATGACTTTTCAAAACAAAATTGCAACATTGTTGATTGTATTCGCCCTGTTATCAGTCCTCTCCGGATGTAAACAGCAAGACACCAAAGAGTTTATCATAGCAGGCACCTTCGATGGGCAGGGTAGCGAAGGTCTGTATGTATTTTCTTTCGACCGGGAGAATCTCTCGTTTGAACTTCTTCAAACCGTTTCCGAAAGGCTTTCACCATCGTTTCAGGCCATACATCCTGAGATGCCGGTAGTGTATTCAGGCAGCCGTTCACCTTTCTCCGAAGACAGCAACCATCAAACCATTCTGGCCTACCGGGCCGACAGGGAAACCGGAATGCTTTCCCTGATCAATGAACAATCGGTGATGGGAATCAGCCCTGCACACATTAGCGTTGACCCGTTGGAGGAGTTTGTATATGTCTCCAACTACACATCGGGCAATGTAAGTATGTTTCCCATTCGTGATGACGGCGGTTTGGATGCCGCTTCGGATGTTGTGCAACATACGGGCAGCAGCATCAATCCTGACCGGCAGCAAGCAGCCCATGCACATGCAGCAGACCCTTCGCCCGACGGCAGGTTTCTCTATGTCTCTGATCTGGGTATGGACAAAATCATGATCTATGAAATCGACCGGCAACAAAAGAAGCTCTCTCCGGCATCCACACCCTGGTTTGAAAATACGCCCGGTGCCGGACCCCGGCATTTGTCTTTTAATCCGGATGGCACATACATCTATTCATTAGAAGAACTTAGCTCAACCATTGCGGTGCTTCGTGTTGATAAAAACACCGGCGCTCTGGAGCAGGTGCAGCGGGTATCTATGCTTCCTGATGATTTTGACGGTTTTAATACCGCTGCTGACATCCATGTAACACCCGATGGCAAATTCCTCTACGCCTCCAACAGAGGGCATGATAGTCTTGTGATCTTTGCTATTGATGAATCTACCGGTGAACTAAGTCTGGCAGGTCATGAATCCACCATCGGGGCACACCCCCGCAATTTTATGGTTGATGCAAGCGGGGAATTTGTTTTTGTAGCCAACAGGGACAGCAACCATATTGTAGTATTTCGCCGCGACTCTTTAACGGGCGCACTTACCTATACAGGTGTTGAGCTGGATGTACCCCTGGCAGTATGTGTTACAAAAATGGCTGTGGAGTAAGTCTCTTCTGATCTTTCAGAGGGTACCCGGAGTGTTACGTGCATTGAATAAATCAATGCACTGGTAGAATATTGTCATACGGTTTTGCAACCAGATTTTCCTTTTTTAATACTTTCTTTACACAATTGCAATGGAAAATGAATTATTTGCAACAATTTTGATATAAAATAAAGACTGGAACAAATACCTTTACCCTGTCAGTTTATCAAAGAAAACAAACCTTATTGCATTTAAATAAAAACCATATCATTTGCTATACAACACTTAAACCCACACAAAATGAATTTAAAACTATTCACCACCATAGGAATAAGCTCTGCCCTGTCATTAACCCTACAGGCAGAGACTTTACCCCAGAATCAGTCAGATTCCGAAACCAGGGAAACCAGGCCGAATATCCTGATGATCATGATCGACGACCTTGTACCGGCATTAAACAGTTATGGGTTTGAATATGCTATTACACCCAATATTGATCAACTGTCAGCGCAAGGCACCGTTTTTAACAAAGCATACTGCTCAGTGCCTGTTTGCGGGGCATCAAGAGCATCGGTTTTTACAGGGCTGCACGCCACACCTGATCGGTTTACATCCTATCAATCCAGGGCCGATGAGGATGTACCACAAATACCATCCATCCCTGAATTATTGAAAAGCAATGGTTATACAACCATTTCCTTAGGCAAGGTATTCCACAATCAAAATGACCATATTGATGCCTGGAGCCAGCCTCCGCAACGCAACTTCATTTCCCATTCCGCCATGCTCAACCCCGACTCAGAGAACTGGAGAGGTGGTACAAAAGACCGGGGGCCATTTTACGAAATAGCGGATGTATCGGACTGGGACTACCTGGATGGAATGGTAACACAAAAAGCCATGGAAGAACTCGATCGGTTCAAAGATGCTGACAATCCGTTTTTTATGGCGGTAGGGTTTATGCGCCCTCACCTTCCTTTTTATGCCCCCAAAAAGTATTGGGATTTGTATGACAGAGATGAAATCCCGCTGGCTTCATTCAGAGAAAAACCGGAAGGCGCTCCTGAAAACCTGGCAGGAAGCCCTGAAATACTGTTTTATGGACAGAAAGGATTGGAATATAATTCAGATGAATATCATCGGATCGCCAAACACGGATACCTGGCCAGTGTCAGCTATGTGGATGCGCTGGTTGGTCATCTTCTTGAAGATCTTGAGAAAAATGGGTTGGCCGATAACACCATAATTATTCTAATGGGTGATCATGGGTTTCATTTGGGTGAACATAATTTCTGGGGAAAACATAATCTGCTGCATCAATCGTTTCATGTACCCCTGATCGTAGCACGTCCCGGTCAGCACAATACTCAGATCAATACCCCTGTTTCGCTGGTTGATCTGGCTCCTACTCTGCTCGATCTGGCAAGCATCGAAAAACCCGCTTACCTTCATGGCCAATCACTCGTAAATGCATTGGATGGGAATACAGATGAGTTGGATGGCATTATCTACAGCCGCTTTAACGAAGGTGATGTGGTTTTAAACGAAAACTGGATTTATATTGAATACGATGGGGGGAATCCCTTGCT
>CAZPVB010000152.1:0-9621 GCA_964589855.1 uncultured Bacteroidales bacterium | reverse complement strand
AATTTACGAGAGAGAAGAGGAAAGAGGGATATTTAAATAAAAAAGAGGTCACTGAATCATAAACCAGAGTATGTATTGGTGGATTCATTATCCATGGAGCATGAATTCTGATTTAATCGAGCCATAAATAACAATTAAATCAAATTGATTTTACAGATGAGAAATAAAATAAGCATGTAAGAAAATCATTTCTTTATCAAAACGATTTTTCTTACATGCTCAATCGATCATCAAGAATGCAATAGATTATTTATTGATGATAAGTTATTCGAAAAATTTCCATCTTTCACTGAAAAATGAAGCATGCAATACACATCAGGTATTGGGTAATCTTGAGTCTTCTTCAGTTTGATTATGTTTTTCGCCATAAGCAGGACAGAGTTCTTGTGATTTACATCCGGTAAGCGCGGTACCTGCAATCATAAGAACGAACAGGGCAAAAATTATTCTTTTTTTCATTTTTTGAATTTTAGATGATAAAAATATCTTTGTTATGATTGATCATTATGAAGGAATTAATCCTGTTTTAAAATTCATCTTAACAATATAGTACAGGTAAGATTTTAAAAGTTATACGGTTCAAATCTCATTTTAAGGATAAACCATTATGCGTTAAAACCTGCTTTGAAAAGCAAGTTGCCTGAGAAAAATTAATAATTATCCGTATTAAAAAGAACAGATTAATTTTCACCTATGATGACGTTATAATAGGTTTTACGTCTTTTTAGCAAACAGGTTATCAATTATTCTGAGATAACCAGAGCAAAAATAAAATAAATTTCTGACAAAAGAACTCCGTATTATACGGAAAACAAAACCGCAACATACAAATTAAAAATGAGTTTGTTGCGGTTTTAAAATAAAACATTAAAAGAAATTTAATGCAAAAAACTGAGAATGCCTGTTCAATGGAGGCGGGAAGCGTACAATAAATCTTTGGATATAGACAACATAAACAAATATTTTATTGTTGTATCAATTGCCAACCAAAACAAATGTTTTGGTTTTGGTTTTAAAAGAATCCAATGATTTACTGTAATTCATAATCCTATTGACTACATTTTCGCTGGGCAAAAGATCTTTTGAATGATTATCAGATCTATTCATAAATTTTTGAGACATTTTGATCGCCTGAGTCCGGGTCAAATATTTTTTTTCGACCATCTCATTCATCAGCTCATTAATAATAGTCAATTCATTGTCAAGAGTAAAGAATTGTTTCATTAGCTTTATTTTAATTGAACCTTAAATATGTATTGATAACGCAGGCTTGGAAATTTTTATTTTGTAGTTGTTGAATTATTTTTAATTAAGTAAGTCATCAATCCTTTTTCATAAGTAAATTTGTACTTTTGTTTTATCAAATTAAATAAATTATACTATCAATAATCATCAAAAAAAGACCAAATGAACATACACGAATATCAGGGTAAGTTTTTACTGAAAAAATATGGTGTGCCTGTACCAGAAGGAATCAAGGCAGATACAGTGGAAGAAGCACTGAAAGCAGCTCAAAAAATCAAAGAACTTACAGGGAATGAAATTGTTGCTGTAAAAGCACAGATCCATGCCGGGGGGCGCGGTAAAGGGGGAGGCGTAAAAATTGCTAAAAACCTGGATGAAGTAAAAACACATGCCAGTAATATCTTGGGTATGCAACTGGTTACTCCCCAAACCAGTGCGGAAGGCAAAAAAGTAAATAAACTGCTTATCGAACAAAACATATATTATCCTGGTCCTTCTGAACCTTCAGAAATATACATGAGTATTTTGTTGAACAGGGCCACCTCCAGAAATATGATTATGTACTCTCCTCGCGGAGGAATGAATATTGAAGAGGTTGCAGAAGAGACACCCGATCAGATTTTCACTGAAGAGGTTGATCCTAAAACAGGTGTGCTCCCTTTTCAAAGTCGCAGGATTGCTTTTAACCTGGGATTATCAGGGCAGGCCTTTAAAAATATGGTTGCCTTTGTACCCAAACTCTATCATGCTTATTTGCAAAATGATGCAACTCTTCTGGAGATTAATCCTTTATTTAAAACTGCTGACGATAAAATATTGGTTGCGGATACCAAAATGACTATTGACAGCAATGCGCTTTTCAAACATGCTGATATATTGGAAATGCGTGATCTGGAAGAAGAAGACTCCATGGAAGTAGAAGCAGGTAAGTTTGATCTGAATTATGTGAAATTAGATGGTAACGTAGGATGCATGGTCAATGGTGCAGGTTTGGCTATGGCCACTATGGATATTATAAAACTTTCGGGTGGCGATCCGGCCAACTTTTTAGATGTAGGTGGCTCTGCCAATGCCAAGCGGGTGGAGGAAGCATTCAGAATCATATTAAAAGACCCCAACGTAAAAGCAATTCTGATCAATATATTTGGTGGAATTGTACGCTGCGACAGGGTGGCACATGGAATTGTTGATGCCTATAAAAATATTGGTGAGATAAACATTCCGATTATTGTAAGACTGCAGGGTACCAATGCAGAAGAAGCAAAAGAGATCATTGATCAGTCGGGGTTAAAAGTTAAATCGGCAATTTTATTAAGAGAAGCAGCTGATTTGGTTTCAGAAGTGCTTGAATAACAAAATAATATAATTATAAAGTTATGAACCGAGCCATGAAAAACCTAATTATACACAAGGATGATTATAATTGGTAGCATATTAAAAAATACAAAACCTTGTTGTTGGCGAGCTCTGGACATACAAAAACAAACTTATGAAAAATACTGTTTTTAAAGAGAAGCATGAATCGATGGGTGCGAAAATGGTACCTTTTGCAGGTTTTTACATGCCTGTTAGTTTCGAAAGCATTCAAATTGAGCATCAAACCGTTAGGGAAAAACTGGGGGTTTTTGATGTTTCGCACATGGGCGAATTTTGGGTTGAAGGACCGGGTGCCTATGAATTGGTGCAGAAAGTAAGTTCCAACGATATATCCGTTTTAAGTGAAGGAAAGGTGCAATATACATGTTTTCCGAATGATACAGGAGGAATCATCGATGATTTTCTGGTATATCATTTTGCCAGAGAGAAATATTTGCTGGTTGTAAATGCTTCCAGGATTGAGGCAGACTGGAACTGGATCAACACACAAAATACAGGTATCGGCGCACGGCTTACCAATGCATCAGATACCACGGCTCAACTTGCTATTCAGGGACCGCTTGCATTGAAAGCAATGCAAAAACTCACCTCTGAACCCATAGAAGATATGCCCTTTTACACATGGAAAATACTTGAGTTTGCCGGTGTAAAAGATGTATTGCTATCAACAACCGGATATACCGGTTCTGGTGGTTGTGAGATTTATTTTCCCAACCATGAGGCAATCAAAATATATGATGCTGTATTGGAAGCAGGCAAAGAATATGGTATCAAACCCATTGGTCTTGCTGCCAGAGATACACTCCGTCTTGAAATGGGTTTTTGTCTCTACGGGAATGACATTAACGAAGAAACATCTCCCCTTGAAGCTTCGCTGGGATGGATCACAAAATTTACTGACAGTAATAATTTTGTTAACAGAGAATTTCTGGAACAACAGAAAAAAAATGGTGTGAAAAGAAAGCTTATTGGTTTTGAAATGATGGAAAAAGGTATTCCAAGGCAACACTACAAAATTTTTGATGCTGAAAAACAACCCATTGGTGAAGTAACCTCTGGTACCATGTCTCCATCACTTCAAAAACCCATTGGAATGGGATACGTGGAAACGAAGTTTGCCAAAAGCGGCACAGAAATTTTTATTGAGATCAGAAATAAAC
The DNA here is from genome assembly GCA_964589855.1 of uncultured Bacteroidales bacterium. Lineage (GTDB taxonomy): Bacteria > Bacteroidota > Bacteroidia > Bacteroidales > UBA7960 > SKVR01. The sequence continues at coordinate 5,839 of CAZPVB010000152.1, read as the reverse complement.
TCATAAAAGGCCAGGTGGTCAAAAGACCGTTTTATAAAGGATAATATACATGTCAATGATGTATTCAGAAAAAGGCCACCATACAGTTGAGGTTTGTTATTCACCGCTATTGTGGCCGGTATTCAAACAGGAAAATGCAGTGGTATTGGTTACAGATATTTTCCGTGCCACCACTTCTATGTGTACAGCTTTTCAAAACAAGGTAAAATCGATTATTCCTGTTGCAGAGGTTTCTGAAAGTGAATATTATAAAGAGCAGGGTTTTATTGTCTCGGGCGAAAGAGATGGTAAAACCCTTTCCTGTGCCGAGTTTGGTAATTCTGCTTTTCATTTTATGCAGCCCCGTCTTCAGGGAAAAACGGTTATAATGAATACCACCAATGGCACCAAAGCATTGAAAGCTGTTGAAGGATCAAACAACCAGGTTTGCGTGGGCGCTTTTACCAATTTAAACGCAGTTTGTGATTGGATACTTCAACAAAACCGCAATGTGATCATCTTTTGTGCAGGATGGAAAAACCGGTTCTCTATGGAAGATACCCTGTTTGCAGGTGCTGCTGCCGAATATTTAATTGAAAACGGTTCGGGCAGGTACCATACAATTTGTGATTCAGCTATTGCCAGCATTGATCTTTGGCGGGAAGCAAAACCTGATTTAAGGCAGTATATTGAAAAAGCAGCTCACAGACACCGCTTAAGGAAAATGGGGTTGGACGACGTTATTGATTACTCGCTGCAATTAAACATACATGCTTGTGTACCCGTTTATGAGAAGAATGAAATAACAGATATTATGGCATAAAACATCTCGCTTTTGAATTTTTGTGCCAAATGATTGTTTTTATCCCAGAGGGTGTATTTATTTATATATCTAACCATTCCCCAGAACAAAACAAACAGGTTATGCAACAATTCAAAACTTTTTATTCATGACTCGAAAAAGCCACTTAATAAGTATCTTTCTTTGCATTTTCCTTTTGTTGATTCCGTATCTTGATCTTTACCCCTTTGGATTTGCTGCCCACCGCAAGATCAACCGTATGGCAGTTTTCACCCTTCCACCTGAGATGATAGGATTTTTCAAATTTCATATTGAGTACCTGAGTGAGCACAGCATTGACCCTGATCGCAGAGCCCATGCTGTTCCTGGTGAAGCACCACGCCATTATATTGATATTGATCATTTTGGAGAAGACCCTTTTGAGATCATGCCTGTTTTTTGGGAGGATGCAGTAGAGAAATTTACCGAAGATACACTTATGCAGTATGGTGTTTTACCCTGGCATGTGCCTGTGATGCTCAATAGACTAACCTATGCACTGGAGCAGAGAGATGTTGATTACATTCTTTATACTGCCACCCATCTGGGACATTATGTAGCAGACCTTTGCACCCCATTGCATACCACAAAGTTTTATAATGGACGAACAGAAATGCAAAGAGGTATACATGCTTTGTGGGAAAGCCGAATTGTAGAACTATATGCTGATACATTTAATTATTTTGTAGGTCGTGCTGCATATATTGAGGATCCTCAAGAAAAAGCCTGGGAATTGATAAAAGAAAGCCATCTCAAAGTAGATTCTATTTATATGGTTTATGATAGTTTGATGATCCATTTCCCTTCAGATCAGATTTATACTCACCAATCGCGTGGGCAAACAACCGTTCGAAATTACTCACCCGGGTTTTCCATTGCCATGCATCATGCTATGAATCAAATGGTAGAAAGGCAAATGAGAAGAGCGGTGAGATCTGTTGGAGACTTCTGGTTTACCGCCTGGGTAAATGCAGGACAGCCAGATCTAAAACAGATAGAGAACAGATCTATTTCGAGAAACCATAGAAAAAAATTGGAAGAGGAAGAGAAGAAGCATCAGAAAATAGAAGTCTTCAAAGAAAGACCGGTTGTGAAATAACCTGTGAGACAATTAAATCTTGCAACCCCAAAAAACTACTAAGATCTTTTTCTGTATTATATGAGGAAGTCAATCCTCTATATTTTCAGCGGTCATTCTGGGTTTAAACTTTTTATAGTTCATACTGAAAAGTATGATGAGCAGAGGGATAAAAATAAAGTTGGGAACAAGAACAAACCAGAGGTCAGAGGGTAAAATGAGCAAAGGTAAAAGCAGGAAGATAATCATGGAAACACTAAAAAACCACACACCGCTGCGCATCATGTTCCACATTTGAATAATCCCCAAAAAAGCCAATACTGCCAAAACAAGCATGATCACTGAGAGTAAAACGCTGAACTGGCTGCTTATATATCCTGCACCTTCCATGAAAACGCCCATGATACCTGATACTTCCATGAAAGATTGCTGACTGAGAGACCCAAATAGTCCCACCACAATTAGTGAACCAATATGAATGAATGCAATGATGCAAAGCACGGTAATAAATAAGGGTCTGTTTTTGTGTGAAGGTAAACTTTTGTTATCCATAAGTTTTATTTTTTTGCACTTTGGTCTATTTAATATCAAAGATAATATTATAATTCATACAATTTAATATTGGTTGATTGTTTTTTTAAGTGCTACGAGAATATGCTCCCTGAAAAATATTGCAAAGATTACAGGTTCATGCTTTTGAATTGAAAGATAAAAGATTATCCTGCAAAGCCTCCACACTGCACTAATAAGATTTGAATCATTCACTTACAACTATTCAATCCAGGTCATTCATCAGATCAACACTAATAAACTTACTGGTTTGATAACTCTGCAAAAACTTTTTGGCATTGTGCATTTCTTTATACATCAAAGTATCATCTTCAACAAAATGAACATATTTCCTAAAGGAATGAAAAAGCTTTTCCACGGATGGAGAACTTTTATAAGGTCTTCTGAATTCAAGTGCCTGAGCAGCATTCATCAATTCCACCGAAAGGATGGTTTCTACATTTTCCAATACTTTTAACGCTTTGAAAGCAGCATTGGCTCCCATACTCACATGGTCTTCCTGCCCTTGCGACGATTCAATAGAATCAACAGATGAAGGTGTACAGTATTGTTTATTCTGACTTACAATAGATGCTGCGCAGTATTGAGGGATCATAAAACCCGAATTAAGACCCGGGTTAGCAATCAGAAATGAAGGCAGTTTTCGCTCTCCGGATATAAGGCGGTAAACTCTTCTTTCAGAAATATTTCCCAGTTCGGCCAATGCTATAGCCAAAAAATCAAGTGAGAGGGCAAGAGGTTGGCCATGAAAGTTTCCTGCGGAGATGATCATATCTTCTTCAGGGAAAATAGTGGGATTATCGGTAACGGCATTGATCTCATTTGTAAAAACATTCAATACATGCATAATTGCGTCGAATGATGCGCCATGCACCTGCGGGATGCATCGAAAAGAATACGGATCCTGTACATGTGTCTTAGTGCGTTCAATAAGTGTACTGCCATGGAGTATTTGCCTCATCATGCGGGCAAAATGTATCTGCCCCGCTTGTTTTCTTACTACATGAACCTGTTCATGAAAAGGTTCTATTCTCCCATCATATGCATCAAGAGACATGGCGGCAATCAGAGCAGACCAGTTTAATAACCGAAAAGTTTTTATTAATATAAAAACACCATAGGCCAACATAAACTGTGTACCATTAAGCATTGCCAGTCCTTCTTTTGATGATAACTCAACAGGCGTCCATCCTAATTTTTGATAAAGTTTCTGCGTATCCCAAATTTGCCCTTTATACATTACTTCTCCCAATCCCAGCAAAGGTAAGCTGAGATGAGCCAGAGGGGCCAGATCTCCTGAAGCACCTAAAGAACCTTGCGTATAAACTACCGGAAAGATCTGGTGGTTATAGAAATCAATCAGCCGGTTGAGGGTTGACAACTGAATACCTGAATTCCCGTAAGACAAGGATTTTATTTTCAGAAAAAGCATAATTCTCACAATTTCATCAGGCACCTTCTCCCCCATGCCACATGCGTGCGACATAACAAGATTTTTTTGCAACTGCCCAAGATCTGATTCGGAAATGCTATGGTTGCACAAAGAACCAAAACCGGTATTCACTCCATAAATAGGCTCTTTCTGATTTTTTATCTTCTTTTCAAGATAACTTCTGCACTTTGTAACCAACTGTTTACTTCGGTCAGAAAGTTGAAGTTGGGTGCCGGGTTCTATGATTTTCCCGAGTTGATCTAATGACAGTTCATCATTTGTAATAACATAAGTATACATGTTTAATGTTTGATTTAAGGGTGTTTTGTGTTTTAAGTATTCCGAAGGCAGCTTAAATGGACCAAACCAGAAAACAGAAGCTTCTCAAATTTCAAAATATAATTAACAATGCCATAGCATATCACCATGGCAAAAGATAATTTAAATACTTTTTAGATGTTCAATAAGTTTATGAACGGGCATGTTTTCTTGTTCACCGGTTTTCATATTTTTCAGTGACAATTTACCACTTTCAATTTCATCCTTCCCTACAATAATCACATATGGGATATTGTTTTTATCGGCATATTGCATCTGTTTTTTAATTTTTACCGGTTCGGGGTACAACTCACTTTTGATGTTCTCGCTTCTCAACAGATCGAGGATATGCTGGGCATATTTTTGCTCTTCCAGACCAAAGTTGATCAGTAAGACACGACTAAATGTCGCCAGTTGATCGGGAAAGAGATTTTTTTCCTGCATGATATCATATATTCTTTCGGCACCAAAAGAAATTCCCACACCCGAAACTCCCTTCAGTCCAAATATACCTGTAAGATCATCGTATCTGCCACCACCGCAAATACTTCCCATGATTACATCATTTGCTTTCACCTCAATGATGGCACCGGTATAATAATTTAAGCCCCGGGCAAGAGTAAGATCTAGTTCCAGTTTTGATTGCAAGGGGCTTGATTGAATGAGATTAAAAATTTCCTTTACTTCCTCAATTCCTTTCAATCCCGTTTCAGAATCTTTCAGAACATCTTCGAGTTTTATTATTTTCTCTTCTGTTGTGCCACTTAATTTCAGAATAGGTTGCAGCTGATCAATGGCTTTAGCCGATAGTCCTCTTTCGGTCAATTCCTGGTTAACTTTATCGATGCCGATCTTATCAAGTTTGTCAATAGCAACCGTTATATCGGTAATTTTGTCTTCAAACCCAATATAACCGGCAATGCCAGCCAAAATTTTGCGATTATTGATTTTGATGGTAATGTTGATACTGAGATCATGAAAAACCAGATCGATGATTTGTAGCAACTCGAATTCATTAAACAAGGAATTGCTTCCGATGATATCTGCATCACACTGAAAAAATTCACGATACCTGCCTTTCTGCGGTCTGTCGGCCCGCCAAACAGGTTGTATCTGGTATCTTTTAAAAGGAAAAGTTATATCGTTTTGATGTTGTACAACGTATCTGGCAAAAGGAACTGTCAAATCATAACGAAGAGCTTTTTCACTCAACTGAGAACCCAGTTTCATTGAATTTTTTTCGTGAAGATCAGTGTCTTGAACTTTCTGCATAAAATCACCAGAATTTAATATTCTGAATATCAGCCTATCCCCTTCTTCTCCGTATTTACCCATCAAGGTAGATAAATTTTCCATTGCTGGTGTTTCAATGGGTTTGAACCCGTAGAGTTCATAAACCTTTTTGATCTTGTCGAAAATATAAGTTCGTTTTGCAATTTGTTCGGGTGAAAAGTCACGTGTTCCTTTTGGTATAGATGGTTTTTCTTTTGCCATATTATCTTTACGATTTACATTAAAGGGCAAAATTACATCCTTTTTTTATTTATGAAAGGTAATTTGCAGAACATTTTCATCTGTTTATAATTTGATTAATTCGGTCAGATGGAGCTCGCCAAAACTC
>CAZPVB010000151.1:0-9694 GCA_964589855.1 uncultured Bacteroidales bacterium | reverse complement strand
GCGCGCAGCGCCCAGTGATTGTTCCCGGTTGAAATCAATCCCAGGTTGAATATGCCTTTTCAGACAAACTTGAGGAACTCAACATTATAGACATGAGTTTTAAGAGCATTGTCGGTATTGCACAAAAGTTGAATCCTTACATACGGGGTTGGATTAATTACTACGGCAAATTCAGAGGGTATGAGTTGTCTAAAGTATTTTACCTTTTGCGTTGTCGTTTAGTTCGCTGGGCAAGAAAACGGTATAAACGTTACAAGCATAGTTTGAACAAAGCCTGTAGATGGTTGGATAGGGTTCGTAAACAATATCCTTACCTGTTTTATCACTGGCAATTAGGATTTTTTCACTAACTTGTAGCGGATTTGTATAACAAGAGCCCTATGATGGGAGACTGTCATCCCGCAATTGCGGGAGTCTGTGAGAGGCCTGGGGTGAACCGAAGCTCATGAGCACAGATGAATATGCTTCTTTGCGAATAAATTCCCCTTGCCTACTCGACCGCCAAACGTTGTGGGTTATGCTGACGAACATCCTGGAAAAAATGAAACTATACTGACATAAGGTTATCACACATTAAGATTATGTTTGACAGAATTTAAAATAAGATTAGAGAATGGAAAAAATTATAACACTCGACAAATCAAACATTGATAAGGAACATATTTGCTGTGCGATTTCTGACAAGAAATGTAAAAACAGTTATGAATTAAAAAAGGACTGGTTGAAACGAGAATTCGAAAATGGATATGTTTTTCGAAGGATTGATGCAAGAGCGAAAGTGTTTATTGAGTATGGACTAGCTGAGAGAGGATGGATTCCGGTTGATGCACCAAATTATTTGTTGATAAATTGCTTTTGGGTTTCAGGACAATACAAAGGACAAGGCTATGGAAAAGAATTATTGAGACTTGCTCATGAAGATGCAAAATCTCAAGGTAAAGATGGGTTGGTAACCGTTGTTGGGACAAGTAAGTTTCATTTCATGAGCGATACGAAATGGCTTTTAAAACAAGGCTTTGAGACATGTGAAAAATTACCTTCCGGATTCAGCTTAATTGTAAAAAGGATAAATCCAAAAGCAAACAACCCAAGATTCAAGGATTCTGTGAAAAGCGGAGAATGTGCTGATAAAAATGGATTAGTGATTTATTATTCAAATCGTTGTCCGTTCTCAGAGTATCATGTAACGACTTCATTGACTGAAACAGCAGAAAAAAGGAAATTGCCATTAAAAGTTATCAAACTGGATACAATGGAGAAAGCACAAACCTCACCGACTCCGGCAACGATTTTTAGTTTATTTTATAATGGAAAGTTCATAACGACTGATTTGAGTGCATGTATGGACAGTAGATTTGATAAAGTGATTGAAAAAGAGATGAATAAATAAAGCGTGTTTTTGTACAATAATAATATAAATTCCGCTCCTTTATATTTATTTGCTTCCAAATTCATTTGATTTTTGTTATGTGTTTGAAATATAAGCATATACGAAGTGTCTCATCCCACAACCCCATTCACAAACGTATCCACAAACTTCCTGATCTTGCTTAATATCCTGTCTCCGGTTTTTTTGCGTTTTAGCAGGGTGGGTTTTTCGCCTTCCAGGAGTTCGAGTACCTGATCACGTAGTGGCTCCTGATCGCTGTAAAGGTATCTTTCTATGAGTTGCTGGGTGCGGGACATGGACAGGTTTTCGTCTGATACGAGTTGGTTGATGGCTTTTTCTTGTTCTTCGCCCCAGAAGCGTTCAAACTCCTGCGGTATAGTGTCGGTGTCTTCTATTTCGGGCAGGTTGTCGTGTATGAATTTCTCAATGAGTTCTTTCTTGCTCCTGAGTTGTGCTTCGGTATTCAGCAGTTTGCTGATCTCATCCTCTACCTGCTTCTTGTCTTTTTGCTCGTTGGCTTTGAGTTTGATGAGCAGTTGCAGGATGTAGTTCACATTGATGTCATCCCGGTGAATGAGTTCCAGTTCAAAATCCACATCATCCAGAATGCTCACTTTTTCGGTGTCATGGTCTGATTTCACCTTGTCGTGCAGGTCAAGGTACTTGCTTTTGTAGTCTTCAAACTGTTGCTCGTCCATCTCCAGGTCTTCCCACTCAAAATCGGAAAACGATGCAAGCACATTTTTCACCCGCATAAGTTCCCGGAACGATTGCACGAACTGCAACTGTTCTTCTTCTGATGCCAACTCATCCACACTGCCAATGGTGGGAGCAATCTCTTTCAATCGCTCGTATGCTTCATTGAATTTCTCCGTATAATCTTCATACGGTTCCATGATGATCTCTTCCAGTGCATCCTTGTTGCTGAAAAGGGTGATGGCATCATCCGTGTTTTTTTTGAGATTGCGGAAAACCACGATGTTTCCCTGCGATTTCTTTTCATCCAGTATTCTGTTGGTGCGGGAGTATGCCTGTATCAGTCCGTGGTATCTCAGGTTCTTATCCACGTAGAGGGTGTTTAGCGCTTTGCTGTCAAATCCGGTGAGAAACATATTCACCACCAGCAGGATGTCGATCTTTTTTTCTTTTACTTTTTTGGAAATGTCGTTGTAGTAGTTGTAAAAACGCTGACTATCCTTCGTGGAGTAGTTGGAACCAAACATTTTGTTGTAGTCTTCAATGAAAAGATCCAGTTTTTCGCGAGTATGCATGTTTGTGATATACTGGTTGCCAGGTTCTTCTTCTGCCGCTGTTAACACTTCTTCCTGAATAAATCCATTGGCATCCTGATCCTCTTCATTGGATGCATAACTAAAGATGGTGGCAATTTTCAGGTTATGCTGTCCCAGCATTTTTTTTCGCTGAAACGCTTCGTAATACTTAATCAGTACTGCTACGCTACTCACACAAAACATGGCGGTAAATTCACGGTTGTGGGTTTTGCGGGGGTGGTGGGCAATGATGTAGTCGGTAATCTTCTCCACACGCATGGATGATTCCATCAGTTCCGGCACATCAATTTCTTCCACCTGTATGTCAATCTCCGTGGCGCTTTCCTTATTTTTGTATTTGCCCACGTATTCCACGCTAAACCTGAGCACGTTTTCATCCATGATGGCATCGGTGATCACGTATTTGTGCAGGCATTCATCAAACAGTTCTTTGGTGGTACGTTTGCCCAGTTGGTTTTTCACGGCATTGTCGGCAAAAATGGGTGTACCCGTGAAACCAAACATCTGAATATTATTGAAATAATTGTTGATTTTCAGGTGTGTTTCTCCAAACTGGCTGCGATGACATTCATCAAAGATGAAAACCATGCGTTCGTTGCGTATCTTTTCCATCCTGTCGGTAAACTGTTTCTTGCTGATGGCCGTGTTCAGTTTCTGGATGGTGGTAACAATGAGTTTGGTATCATCGGCAAACTGCTTTACCAGTGCTTTGGTGTTATCAGTGCCATCCACGCTGCCTTTTCTGAAACTGTTGAACTCCTTTATGGTCTGGTAGTCCAGGTCACGGCGGTCAACCACGAACACCACCTTGTAAACCACGGGCAGTTGCATGAGAATCTGACTGGCCTTGAAGGATGTGAGTGTTTTTCCACTTCCGGTGGTGTGCCAGATGTATCCGTTCTTCTGAGAATGTTTCACCCTGTCGATGAGCGCTTCCACGGCATAATATTGATAGGGGCGAAGCACCATTAGTATTTTATGGGTTTCGTTGAGTACGATGTACTTGCATATCATTTTGCTGATAAGGCAGGGTTCGAGAAAATGGGGTGCAAACTCGCTGAGCAGGTTGGTAAACCGTTTGTTTTCTTTATCTGTCCAGAAGAAGGTTTGCTTAAAGGTTTGGTGGCGGTTGTTGGCGTAGTATTTTGTGTTTACCCCGTTGCTTATGACGAAAATCTGCACATACTGAAACAAGGCAGCGCTTGCCCCGAAGGAGTGGCGCTGATAGCGGTTGATCTGGTTGAAGGCTTCCTTCAGTTCCAGTCCGCGCCTTTTGAGTTCTATCTGCACCAGGGGCAGTCCGTTGACAAGCAGGGTAACATCATAGCGGTTTTTGTATTTCCCTTCCATGCTGATCTGGTTGGTCACCTGAAAGCGGTTCTGGCACCAATGCTCTGTTTGCAGGAATTCGAAATACAGGTTGTCGCCATTGTCTCTGATGATGTGTTGCTTCTCACGCAGGGTTTTTGCTTTTTCAAACACCGAACCTTTGCTCAGGATATTGAGCACTTTTTCAAACTCCTTATCGGAAAACACAATGTTGTTATGCTGCTCCAACTGCAATTTCAGATTGGCGATAAGGGTGTTTTCATCCTGAATGGTTACCCTGTCGTATCCCAGTTCCTGCAATTGGGCGATGAGTTGTTCTTCGAGTATTTGTTCGGGTTGTTTGGTCATATTATAAAAAAGACCCCCCAAGTGTGCATCTGAGAGAGGCATGGGAGGTGTATTGAACTAATTAATATTTTCAATTCAGGTCTGTTTTACGCAATAGTTTTCTGGAGAAATCACTTTCAGCATCTAAAGAAGCAATCATTTCTCCTCCCGCATTTGACAGTCTGGCCAGGTCTTGCTTGGGGATGGTGCCCTGATCAGAAAAAACAAGTAGGCTGTCGAAATCTGCATTTACCCTAAGAAGTCGTTCCAGGATAATGGTAGTTAGTCGTGCTTTATCCCGATTGGGTATTCCAAAGAGGAACAAAGGAGCATGTTTACCATCTATGCGAAAATCAATGGGATAATCCCTTGCATTTTCCATTTCTTCAAAATAAAAATCCTTTTGTACTTTTTCTTCCCCGATAACCTTATACAATTGTTCTTGCAAATCCTCGTAAAAAGTGGATTCTGCTCTTGCCCTGTTAAGAAAAGTCAGGTCATTTATTTTTGTTAGTGCCTGGCTAAAGCGGAAAATATTCATTCCTAAACTATCAGAAGGGGTATCAATAAAAAATGCTCCATCCTCTTCCTCAATAAGGGTTTCTGCTTTAATCTGGTCAAAGAGCTTGCCTCTTGTTCCTTCTCTGAATTTGTCGATGTCATTTTCATAACTCAGATGCATCAAGGTATGCCCCATGTCGGTTAATCTGAGAATGCCTCCCGGCAATTCTTTAATATAAATCTGATAAGGATCCCCATCAGCAAAGAAAAAAGGTGTTTCAATGGCCAGTAACTTTCCATTTTTTTCCCTTACATTTACCTCCGCACACATCAGAGAGCAAAGGGACTGTTGCAATTTATTTATATCGAGGTTCATTATTCAAATAGTTTTGTCTGGTTTGTATTGTCTGGAAATGTTGATATACCTGAAATATTACAATCTTTGACTAAGCAATGCAAAGCTCCTTCAATTGTATTGTACTTGTTGGTTACTTGAGCAAATCCTTCGGCTTTTCTGTTTGATTTTATATATTTCTCGGTGGCCATATGAATATGGCAATTATAACCCAGTTTTTCTTTTTCCAAGTGGTTAGGATGATTGTGACTGGGCCCGTTATACCTTTTCAGTGTCAGGGTTTCGCCATTTGGAGCAACCCAGCTGATCCCGCAGGAAAAATCGTCTTCCATTCCTTCCCTGAGATTTTGACGTTTGTATATTTCAAACAGATATCCCGAATCGTCAGTAGCCCTGGCGCGGTAATTTATTTGTTCGTGTCCCGCTTTATTTTTGTTTCTTGCTTGCGGATTTTCCAGACGCTTAGGGCAATTTAGTAAATCAGCGATTTTTTCATCGGTTAAGCTTTCAAATGCCATTTTGTATACATAAATTGAGATTATACAGAAATCAATCCATAATTATTCAGTCTTTAATCGTAGCATTTACGAAATCCCACAGGTAAAATTAGGCATAAATATGGAAAATACAGATGGTTTTGTATTGCATTTTTTTTTAATTTCGCAAAAAGTTCATCCTACCAATCGGAGGAAGGAAATCGAAAAACGCAAGCCTGGAAGCTCTGCGTTTTTTGCGTTTATAGCGTTCCGTCTTATTGTTAAATGGTTTTGATTTAGATGTTTGTAATTTATCTTTTATTGGAACACGTATTTTTGCGAAAAAAAAATCCGTGTTAGCCCACCAAATCCATTGAAATAATTAGATTTCTCACCCGAAAACGGGTTCGAAATTACAGTATTAAATAAAACAAGTGCCTGTCATTAGTAATGCGAAGCATGAGAAATCTCAAAATTTTTACCGGACAACAATGATTAAAATTATAATTTTACCACATTCTTTACCCTTGGTCTGGAACCTACAAAGGTCTTAAACGTTGAACCCGAATCAACGTTTTTTTTTCCTTTTCTTCATTCTTCATTCTCAATTATCCATTATCAATTATCAATTATCCATTATCAACTATCCACTACCTCACAATTTTCATTTTACTGCTTTTAACGATAGATGTCAGCAATTTCAGAATTTCGGTTACATCTTCATAAAGGCTTTCAAACGCTTTATTTTCTATAAATCCTCCTTGATGCAACAGTTCGAGCCAGTATATACTTTCATTGGTTTCTTTCAGGGCTATGGCCATTTTGTGAATAAAATCGGATTGACTTTCCGCCTGTTCAGCCTCCCTCACATTAGCCCCTATTGATGTACCCGATCGCAAAAGCTGTTTGGATAAAACATACTCGCGTTTTTCTTCCGACAGATATTTATACAACTTCACCACCCGCAAGGCAAACCCAAACGACTTATCTCTCACAACATTATCTTTACGCTTATAAATCTTCTTCTCCATAACATTATCCAATATCAATTATCCATTATCCATTATCCATTATCCATTATCTAAACAAACATCCGCTGCATCAACCCCTTTTTCCACTGCTCTGTCTGTTCTGTCTGCTTTTGGGTATGTTGGATTTTATCGTCTATTGCGGATAAGAAGTTTGCGATTTTGGTTTGTTCGGGAAGGGATGGCACATTAATTTTGATATCCGAAAAATACTTGAAACTAATCATTTTACCATCTCTAATTCCTTCAAGTTTTCTATTTAATTCGGTAATATAACTTTGCGTTTTAAAATAAAATTTAAAGTAACGGCTATCAATTTCTTCTATCGCTCTAAGAATAATATATGCTGGACTACAAACACCTTTATAGTTGGAATACTCAATGCCCCCTTGAAATGACCTTAAACTGATAATAAAATCACCTTTTTCAACAACTTTATATGATTCAACACTTTGGTCTGAAACCGTAATATAATAATCAATCATGTCTCTGGGAACTGCCCCATGCTCCTGTGTGATAGCAAGAATCGGCAAGTCAGAATTATGGTTTTTATTAGAAATGGTTGTAAACAAATCATTGCCATGCAACTTCTCCCACTCCGGAAACTCCCCACCATTATCAGGTTTAAACCGAATCTGCTGACTGAAGATTTTTTGCATCACCCCTTTTTTGTACTGCTCCAGCAGTTCCTTCTTCTTTTTCAATTGGGTGATCTTCTGGTCTATGGACGTGAAAAATTGGGCGATCTTTTGTTGCTCGGGTAATGTGGGAGAGTAAATTGTAAACTTTGAGAATGTTGTTTTATTTATGATTGGAACTGCCTGTTCGGCAGCAAGTATCTTTATTCTTGACGAGTTGTATTCCAACAACGAATAAATGAAGTCACGAGAATTATCATCGTAAGATGCTACAGAATTAATTTGCTGATTGGTAATGCAGTCTTCTGTTGCTTGTCCTACCTTACCTATACTTGAACCAATACACACAAAAAACGAACTTCCACTTTTAACAGTCCTTCCTTTTAAAAAACCATTTAAAGTCAAAGTGGTTTTAGTTTCTTTTACAAATCTGTTGTTTTGGATATCTGCGGGTGAAACAAATAGATATTCACCATTATAATAAGAACTATTGTCAGTTGGTGGTGTTGAACCAGTAATAACTTCACCAATTTCACCAATTTTCTTCATTTCCCACTCCCCATCAAACTCAGGAAACCGCAACGCAGGTATATTTTTTTGCTTTTCCATGATTAAAACGGTGTTGAAATGTTTAATTCACGGCAATAACCTGCAATGGTAGCATCGGTAGATTGCATATCGGCTTCCAATGCCTGCAATTCACCAGCAACCGCATCAATGTCGATAGGTTCTTCTTCTTCAAAGGTGTCGACATACCTTGGAATATTCAGGTTGTAATCGTTTTCCCTGATTTCATCCAGAGACGCTACATAACTGTATTTATCAATGGTTATGCGTTTGGCATATGTATCTATTATGCGTTCCACATCTGCATCACGCAAATAATTCTGGGTCTTCACCTTCTCAAAATGGGCACTGGCATCAATAAACAGGATGTCATCGGGATGCTCCCTGCATTTCTTAAATACCATGATACAGGTGGGTATGGATGTGCCGAAAAAGATGTTGGATGGCAACCCAATCACGGCATCCAGATAGTTCTTTTCTTCAATCAGGTATTTGCGGATTTGCCCTTCGGCAGCGCCCCTGAACAATACACCGTGAGGCATCACCACTGCCATCACACCATTTTCTCCCAGGTGGTAAATCATGTGCTGGATAAAAGCAAAATCGGCTTTGGATGAAGGTGCCAGCTTGCCGTATTCGCTGAACCGGTCGTCGGTTGAAAACAACTGGTTGGCACTCCACTTGGCAGAGAAGGGGGGATTGGCAACAATGGCTTCTGCTTCCAGTTTTGGGTGCATGGGGTGTTCAAGGGTGTCTTCCAGTTGTATATCGAACCGGGTGAAATGCACGCCGTGCAGAATCATATTCATCCGGCAAAGGTTGTAGGTGGTCCGGTTGCGCTCCTGCCCGAAGAAGTGAAGCACTTCGCACTCCTTACCCAATCGCAGGATGAGCGAACCCGATCCGCAGGTGGGGTCGTAGGCAGATTTTATCCGTGTCTTGCCATGTGTAACAATCTTTGCCAGTACCTTGCTGGCCTGCTGTGGCGTGTAAAACTCACCTGCCTTTTTCCCTGCACCGCTGGCAAACTGCCCGATCAGATACTCGTAGGCATCGCCCAGAATATCAATCCTTGAATCATCCAGTTTGAAATCGATCTTATCTAAATGGGCAAGCACTTTGGCAATGACTTCGTTGCGCTGTTGGGGCGTCCTGCCCAGTTTGGTGCTGTTCAGATCCATGTCTTCAAACAGGTGGTCGAAGTCTTCCTCGCTCTCCGTGCCCATGGTGCTGTTCTGTATGTTGATCAGGATTTTCTGGATGTCTTCAATAATGAAATTGCTTTCATCCCTGCCATCGCCATTGCCCCGTATGGCAACCTGCTTAAAGAGTTCAGCCGGTTTCAGGAAGTACCCCAGTTTTTCCAGTGATTCTTCCTTAATTGCTTCCAGGTACTCCTTCCCCTGTTCTGTTTTCTCATCAATATCCAGAAAAACCATTTTATCCTGTTTGAGGATGGCATTGGCATAGAGTTCCATCTTTTCAGAGAGGTACTTGTAAAAAATAAACCCGAGGATATAGTCCCTGAATTCATCGGCATCCATCTTGCCCCGCAACGTGTTGGCAATGTTCCAAAGTTGCTGGTTCAACTGGCGTTTTTGGTCTTCACTCATCTTTTAAACCATGTTTTGTTTGATGATCATTCCCGTTGTTATTAAAAGATGCAAATATAATCACTTTTTGGTGTTGGAAGTGGGATTCGGATTTAAAGGTGGTAGTTTAACCCTTCCTGTATTATTATTGCCCTGCTGAATTTTTTCTAACTGCTTCAGTATTTCTTCCATACTTTTT
>CAZPVB010000150.1:0-9697 GCA_964589855.1 uncultured Bacteroidales bacterium | reverse complement strand
AACATCTGCACTGTCGATAAGTGCTCTTGGGTGCTGATGATCGCGGGCAAATCCCGAATGTGTGATTAGAATCAGATAAATCAATAAAAATATTCTTATCATTTCTTTTTTTTTTTTTAATGGAATGTCTATATATGAGTAATTCAATTGTTTAAACTTTTATTACAAGGAACGAAATCCATTTATCAGCAACAAACATTGCCTTTGGTTATGGCTTTTTCAAAAATTATTTAAAGACATTGTTTACCAAAGACATGGGAAATCAACAATAGATTTTAAAATCATGCTAAACCAGTTTGGTTATCTTTTAAAAATCAGACAGGGTAAATCCGGGCAGATAACCTCTGTAATCAACAGAGTATATTTGGGTAGCACCTGAGACAGTCAATACACCATAATTGAGTTCCAGGTCAGGCCCATCAAAAACGGGTGCTTCACTTTCAAAGTTAACAGGTAAACCGTTTACAAACACTTCCGGAAGCATACCATATCCTTCACCTGAAGGCCATTGGGGTTGCCGAAAGGGCGGAGAAGTAATGAATGACCGGGGTTCTCCGGCACCAAAGCCCCAATCGTATGTAGCCTCTGTAAAAGCACCTTTCGTTCTGTATTGCATCTGTATTTGTTTTGTGGCATGGGATGTATAGCGGATCTTGCCGGATGAAATACCGGTCAGATCCAGTTGCCCGGCAAAAGATCTTTGAAAATGGTCAAAATCTTCAAATTCATCTTCATCAAAAACCTCCAATACAAATCCACATAATTTTCCAGGTTCAGCCTGATCAACAAAAACGGTTCGTTCCCCTTCCAATTCCATCAGATTATTCTCCTTACCAGGATTTGCAGTGGAAATAAAATGCAGGACGAAAAAGATATTTTCCAACGAAACAAACGCCCTGTTATCATGAAAAACCGTTTGACTTTTTTGAGGTAAAGTAATGAAACCACGATTTTCGGCGACAATGTTGCGGGCAAAATTCACTACATTTCCTTTCGGGTCATCAGGGAACCGGATGGAGAAATCCCGTTGCCATTTTTGCCCCCATTGATCAACAACTTTTCTCACTTCTTCTATGATCTCGTAGGGATTTTCGGGGGTTTGGGTAAGCTGAAGCAGTACATTTCTGTGTTGGAAGAACTGTGTCCAGGGATTGGCATTGGCACCAGACCAGTTATCCAGAAACCTTCCATTGCCCGATATTTCATATCCAGAGGGGTTTTGATCTGATCGTACCGAAAGTTTCCAGTTCAGGTACTGGTAGGTTGATCCCGTATATCCACCATAGGGACTTACAGCAGTTCCCAGGGTGTAGTTTTTACCAATATAAAAAAACTGTTTTACAAACGATGGATTCGCGTACAAATAAGAAGGCTTGCTGTTTTGATACCACTGATTCTCATGATGCAGCTTCAATGCCAGTTCAACAAAAGGTTGCGGTGGTTTATACATACTGGTAGCGGCATGGATGCTTTGAATATATTCAGTCCCTTCTTTCACCATCGGATCACCGGGCAAGTGATTACCAAACCAATACCAACATAAGTAATCTGATGCTGTATTGGATTTGTTTTTGGCACCACTGCTTCGTTTCTCACTTCCACCATACGACCCCCATGAATAGTGCAAAGCCATTTCGGCAGCATAATAGTCCAAAACTGCTCTTGCCATTTGTTTTACCTGCTCATCATGAGCAAAATCATAGAGGTTGAGCCATCCGATTATATTGTATGCCTGATAAATGCTCGAATTCCACTCGCCTGTTCCATGTTTGTATATTCTTTGTGACCATAGTTTTATCCATTCCTTCATCTGTGACATTCTGTCCTGTGCACCCGGGAAATCATCCGGATATTCCATTGCATGTTGTGCGTAAAGATATCCGGAGGTTCTATCCATGTTGATATGGTTTTCGGTACCTTCTGAGGTCCACGGATTATGTGCATCACTGCGTTCAAAAACTTTTTGCAATAAAAGTTTTTTGTTCTTCTTCAAAGCTGGAGCAGTCGGATATAGCGACATAATGCGCGCCATCCCTACGTAGGTGAAATGAAAAGGATCGCGGTGAGCCATCTGATCAATCCATTGATTTGCCAGTGAATCTGTAGTACCATATTTTTCAAATCTTCCCATCACTTTCGGCCAATAGTATTTTTGAGGATCGCCAATTTGCATGGAAGGGGGATTGTATTCATCCGCTATTCTATCAATGAGCAATGCATGCCTTTCCAGAAGTGCCTGATCATATCCGGGATCCTGATCTTGGCCAGGTGTGTTGCATTGAAAAAAAACCAAAAGAAAAATGATGGGGAGCAGCCGGATAGAAATTTTGTTTTTGAAATTCATTTTTGGAGAATATAGCAGGTTCATCTGTTCATAATTTGATTAAATGGGTCAGATGGAGCTCGCCAAAATAACCCTGTTGCTTTTTTTACTTGTTGCGAAGTTATTATAATCATTCGCGTGTGTGGGTCAGAATTATTGTCATGGCTCGGTTCATTGAAAATAAAATGCAGTTAGATGGAGGCATTATATATAAATCTTTTTTGTAATAAATAATATTGGTGGTAAAATTAAGAAAACCGTTATCAAAACAGGTATGAAAATCATCTCAAATCGAATGTATAAATGTATTGATTCAGGATAACTACTCAGATTATTCAGCCCGAAAAGGTTGATGTTTCAATAAGTTCATCTGTTGATAATTTGATTGAGTCGGTCAGATGCCTATGTTGATAAAATCAAAACATTGGAATGGTATTACTTGCGAAATCTCCTAATTTAGCAGAAATAAAAGGTTATAAGTATGTTATATTGAATAAAGATTGTCTCTTTCAAAAAATTGTTAGTTGAACCAAAAATTCAATACCTATCCCTCACGATTTCTATGGATAAAAATATCTGCATTTTAACTAATCGGTTTAAGGGATTTTAAAAATATACAACTATCTTAGCAATCTATTTGAATACCTTTAAAAAAAACGAATGATCATAAATGAATTCCAACGATAAAGCATCCGACAGACTCCTTTTTCTTTTGATAGAAGCCAGTGCGGGAAATTTCCGGCAATTCCAGATCAGTTTCTGGGGTCAGATCATCCTGGGATTTTTATACTCTTTTGGTTATTTTGCCTCAAAGATTGCAGGATTCATTTTAGGCTTTTTCATGCCTGTGCTATGGGTTATTGTTACATACAGATACCTGTATTACAAGTCTAAAAAGAATACACGCCTTCCTTTTCCCAAATGGATGCGAACCAACCCCGGAAATTCGCTGGTGATCATACTGGATGTTATTTTTCTGGGGCTTATCTGGACAATCATCCTTTCAGGATGGTACGAACCTGTATGGATCAAAGCAATGTTTACCATGGTCTTTCCTGTTTTAACCCTCTCTATGCTTCGCAATCTGATCATTTATCCTTTTCCCTCTGATAATGAAGAAAATGAAAGAACAGAGCAGGATGATATACGCGAAGCTTATGAACAGGCCACCCGGGAAGAGGAGCTGAGCAGGAAATTACACGCATTGAAAGAAAAACATAAAGAAGAAGAAAAACAACAAAAACAAGAAAAGCAAGAAAAACAAGAAAAACAAGAAAAACAGCAAAAAGACGCCGATAACAATAATGAGAAAGGATAAAAGATAACCCAAACATTTTCGGTCGGTTTTTTTCTGTCCCGATTTATTGAAATGCCAGAAATTCAAAACACAAATAAAAAAACCCTTAAATTTTATTTTATGCAAACAGAACAAATTTTCGACCGCTTCTGGAAACCTTATTCTACTCAAAACCCAAATGCCAGAAAGATTTACGACCTGCTTACCTCAGAAGGTGAAAATGTGATTCATGATCATATTGCCCTTCGAACATTTGATGATCCACGCATGAACATAGACGTAATCTCAAAAATATTTACCGATAATGGATATGAAGCAAAAGGTACCTACGATTTTAAAAAGAAAAAAGTCTTCGGACGCCATTTTGAACACAAAACTGATCCACTTGCACCCAAAGCATTTATCAGTGAGCTTTTGCTGGATCAATTCAGTGATTATTTAAAAAATACTATTCGCCTCTACCTGGATAGTGTCAAGGATGAAGACTATCAGAATCCTGAACTTGTTTACCAGGGCAGTATTTGGGGTAAGATACCCTTTGAGACTTACAATAAACTACGTGAAGAGTCTGAATATGCAGCGTGGCTGCTGGTTTACGGATTCAGAGCAAACCATTTTGCCATAAAAGTAAATGAGTTGAAGAACTTTCGCTCATTGCAGGAAATCAACGCCTTTGTTAAAAGTCATGGTTATATTATGAACACCGCCGCTGGTGAGATATACGGAACACCGGAAGAACTTCTGGAGCAATCCGCAACCAAAGCAGAAATCCTGCCCTTTGAGTTTACCGATGGAACTTTTGAAATCCCATCCTGCTTTTACGAATTCACCCGAAGATACAACGATGAAAACGGAAAACAATACAGTGGATTTATAGCCGCCAATGCCGATAAAATTTTCGAAAGCACTAATTATTACAAAAAAGAAGCGGATATGATGTAGCGATCTATTCCCTTTTTAATGCTGGCATGAAAAAATATGCTCTTTAGGTATGTCTCAAAAGAAAGCGCCAGGTGCAGAACTTACGTTAACTGATAAACAATAGTTTGTTTTTCGCAAACAAATTGTATTAAGTTTTTAGAAGCACGTTTTTAAGGACAGACATTACACAGTAACTGACTTTTTCCTGCCAACAATATTTATATATGTATGCAAAATACCACAAGCATCAACTAAAAGATAGATGATCTTGCCTTATTCCTTTTGGAAAAATTCCGATAGAAAGGTACAGTCTTTTTAGTACTTTTGCGCATAAGTTAAAATAATTACCATGAATCCCGAAACTGAAATTCCCTCTACCCTTGAAACCCTTCAAAAAAGTATTGAAGGTGATGTTTTTTCAGACGTATCTTCGCGTGTGCAATATGCTACAGATGCCTCTGTTTATAGAGAATTGCCCACTGCGGTTTGCAGACCGAGGCATCTGAACGATTTGAAAAAGATTCTGGAGTATGCCAACAAAAACGAAATGCCACTGGTACCCCGCACGGCAGGAACTTCTTTGGCAGGGCAGGTAGTAGGCCATGGTATTGTGGTTGACTTTTCCAAATACATGAACCGTATACTGGAACTCAATACAGAAGAACGCTGGGTAAGGGTGCAACCAGGTGTGATTCTGGATGAACTGAACGATTTTCTAAAACCACACGGTTTGTTTTTCGGACCTGAGACCTCCACCTCTAACCGCTGCATGATGGGAGGCATGGTAGCCAATAACTCATGTGGTTCCCATTCATTGATCTATGGAAGTACCCGCGACCACACACAAGAAATACATGCCTTGCTGAGCGATGGAAGCGAAACAGTTTTTCAACCGCTTAACAAAGAGGATTTTCGAAAAAAATGTGTGGGTAATTCTCTGGAAAATAAAATCTATGACCAGTTATTCAACCTTCTATCTGATGAAAAGTTGCAAGAAGAGATCAAAGCCAATTACCCTGATCCTCGCATCCACAGAAGGAACATGGGTTATGCACTGGATTTGATGCTTGACAATGAGATTTTCTCTGATACAGAGAAAGAATTCAATTTTTGCACTCTTCTGGCAGGTAGTGAAGGGAGCCTGGCATTGTTTTACGAAATAAAACTAAACCTTGTAGACCTTCCGCCGGCAAACACTGCCCTGGTTTGTGTGCATGTAAACTCCATTGAAGAAGCATTGCAGGCCAACCTTGTGGCACTGAAACACCGTCCTGCAGCTGTAGAACTGATCGACAGAATCGTATTGGATTGCACCAAAACAAATATTTCTCAGTCTCAAAACAGAATATTTATTAAAGGAGACCCCGATGCTATTTTGGTAGTGGAATTTGCAGAGCACACCCCCGGCGATTTGCAACAAAAAATTGATGCACTTATACAACAGATGCAGGAGCAGAATATGGGATACCATTATCCTGTTTTGCGTGGGAAAGATATGGGTAAGGTATGGGCGGTTAGAAAAGCAGGATTGGGTTTGCTGAGCAACATCCCAGGCGATGCCAAACCTGTTGCAGTAATTGAAGATACTGCCGTACACACGGATGTTTTGCCCGATTTTGTTTCAGAATTAAAACAACACCTTGACCGCTTAAAGATCACTTGTGTATATTATGCACATATCGGTACAGGTGAAATACATCTGCGTCCGATCCTTAATTTAAAGAATCCGGCTGATGTTGAGAAATTTTATGAAATTGCCAATCAAACCGCACATCTGGTAAAAAAATACAGAGGATCACTCAGTGGCGAGCATGGCGACGGTCGATTGAGAGGCGAGTTTATTCCGCTGATGTTTGGAGACAAGATCTATAGCATTCTAAAAGACATAAAGAGTACCTGGGATCCCAAAAGCATCTTCAATCCCGGAAAAATAACTGACACTCCTTCTATGAAGTCAAACCTGAGATACCAGCCAGGTCTGCCTTCCAAAGAGATCAAAACTTATTTTCGATATCCCGAATCAGATGGTTTTTTAAGGGGGGTTGAAAAATGCAACGGTTCTGGTGATTGCCGAAAACCCCATACCCGAAGCGGGGTCATGTGTCCTTCCTATCAAGCTACTACCGATGAGAAAGATACCACAAGGGCGCGGGCAAATATATTGCGCGAATTCATTACCCAATCACCACGAAAGAACCCTTTCAACCATCAGGAGATCAAAGAGATACTTGATCTTTGCCTTTCATGCAAAGGGTGTAAGTCAGAGTGCCCTTCCAATGTAGACATGGGCAAGTACAAGGCAGAATTTCTGCAAAATTATTATGATGCCAATGGGGTTCCTTTCAGAAGCAAACTCATTGCCAACTACAACACCCTCAACCAGATAGGAAGAGGTTTATCGCCAGCGGTTTTCAATCTTTTTTCCCAATCGTCTGTATTGGCACCCATTACTAAAAAAATAAGTGGATTTGCCCCTGAAAGAAGCTTACCTAAACTTAGCGTTACCAGTTGGAGAAGTTGGGCCAGAAGAAACCTGGCAGAACTCAATAAAAATGCCGATCCGGAAAAAAAAATCGTGCTTTTTTGCGACGAATTTACCAACCACAACGATGCACAAACCGGTATCAACGCCACCAGACTGCTTACCAGACTGGGATATTTTGTTGAAATGCCACAACACGCTGAAAGTGGTCGGGCAGGACTATCGAAAGGATTGCTCAAAAAAGTAAAAAAACTGGCAGATAAAAACATAGAAAAGTTACACCCTTTTGCAGAAAAAGGAATTCCTGTTATTGGTATTGAACCTTCTGCTATTTTGTGCCTGCGCGATGAGTACAAAGATCTTTGTAGTGAAAAATTATCCGGAAAGGCACTCAAACTATCTGAAAATACTTTCATTATTGATGAATTCATCAGCAGGGAAGCAGAAAAGGGTCATATCAGGAAAGAACAGTTTAAAACAGACACAAAAAAGATCTACCTGCATGGGCATTGTCACCAGAAAGCACTATCAAAAACTGACTATACAAAAAAAATACTGATGCTACCTGTCGGACACATCGTTGAAAATATTGAATGTGGATGCTGCGGCATGGCTGGTTCTTTTGGGTATGAAAAAGAACACTATCAGATAAGCATGGCCATTGGCGAACTGAATCTTTTTCCCGCAGTAAGGGCAGCAGAACCAGATGCTATTATTGCCGCACCCGGCACCAGTTGCAGGCACCAGATACTCGACGGAACCAGCAGAAGAGCCTACCACCCGGTGGATATACTTTTTGAGGCACTAACAGGGTAAGACCATCATTTATCAAACTTTTGCCCGGTTTCACCATTCCACATTTTCCACGAATCATCTAAATGCACAAACCATCAGTCCTGATATTCTCCTGAAGGCACCTGAACAGGAATGAGCAACTCCTCAATATCTTGTCTGTTCTTCTCTTCCCAGGGCGGTAACTTCAACTGCTGACCAAGAGATTCGAGGGGTTCATCAAGGGTAAAGCCAATATCGCTGGTTGCTACCTCAAACAGCACCCCACCGGGTTCTCTGAAGTAAATAGAGTGAAAATATTGTCTGTCCATGACAGGAGAAACATGCAGTCCGCCCTTGCGCAGTTGTTCGCGTATATTTTTTTGCGATTCATCGTTATCTGTGGCAAACGCAACATGATGCACCGTGCCACTTCCACCCAACCCCGCCGGAGAATCGGGTTTCGCCAAAATATCCACAAAATTTCCATCACCAGTTGAAAGTCTGATATGATTGTTTTCAACAAGCATAACGTTGTAATTCAAATACTTAACAAGTAGATCGACAGTTGGGTCAGAATTTTTCTGCGTGAGGGTGATGCCGTAAAACCTGCGTACAGCAAATTCAGGAGGGATATGACCATAGGAAAAACCCGTTCCGGTTTCTTTCGCATCGGTCACCAGTTCAATACCCAAACCATCAGGATCTTCCAGATAAATGTACATTTCCCTCTGAAACCGCTCTTTGGGTGGCAAAAAAGAGACACCAAATTTTGTCAGACGCGCCATCCAGTAATCGAGAGCGTTTTCTGGTATGCTGAAAGAGGTAACTGTGGTTTGCCCATATCCTTTTCGACCTTTACTGATATCTGGAAAAGGGAAGAAGGTGATGATGGACCCCGGCGTGCCTTGTTCATCTCCATAATAAAGATGATAGATATCAGGAGCATCGAAATTAACTGTTTTCTTTACCATGCGCAACCCCAGAATTCCTGCATAAAAATCAACATTTTTTAAAGGTTCAGAGGCAAGTGCCGTAACATGATGTAATCCGGTTATTTTTTTATTCATCGTTGAAGATATTTTTAGGTATATGATCTGATTATCAAAGTTCTTTTCATATTTCTCCTTTCAGGAAATCATCTGAAACGTACAGGATAAAAAGCTCCCGGCATTCAATTGTTCAGTACCTTTTCTGATATCTGCTATCCATGATGATAGTGGATAAGAAAACAGGGTGGTGGATTTGGGTTGAGAGGGCTGAGGGTGTTGTGTTCAAAAAACAAACCCCGGTTTGAGGTGTTTCGTAATATATGAAGCTTTAAAAATATAAACTTAAAACACTATGCAAAATTTCTCATTTCTGAAAAAAATGGCCATGGTCACTTTTTTTTTGATGGTGAGTGCTGAGTTGCTAACAGCACAGGATCATGTTGAATTTTTTGAACGCAGTTCATCCATCAACAAAAGTGGCATGTACCTTTTGGGAGGTTGGGCCGTAGCCAATCTGACCCTTGGAACCTATGGATGGATCAACGAAAAAGGGAGTAAAATGTATTTCCATCAGATGAATACTGCCTGGAATGTGGTGAATTTGGCCATTGCCGGGTATGCTATGTGGGAAATGACGGGGATTGACGCTGCCGGCATGACTGCTGATGAGATGATGAAACAGCATATGCGTTCGGAAAACCTTTACCTTATCAATGCCGGTTTAGACATATTGTATGTTGCCGGTGGTGCCTGGATGTTGCATGCCTCTAAAAGCAATGAGAAAAGACCCGATCTTTTAAAAGGCTATGGACAATCGGTGATGTTGCAGGGCACTTTTTTATTTCTTTTTGATCTCACCAAATTTGCCATTCAATACAATCACAGAATGGATTTTTTGAACAACACACAAA
>CAZPVB010000149.1:3102-9730 GCA_964589855.1 uncultured Bacteroidales bacterium | reverse complement strand
TGTTCCACACATAACTGTAGCGGTTGTAACTCTGGGAAAAATCCGGTGCCTGGATAAACGGATCAGGACTGAGAAAACGGGCCAGGCGGGGGTCGTACATACGACCATTCATGTTGATCAGACCCATGGCATCAATATGCTCATGCCCAGTAAAACCACGGGTAAACAGCGAATGAGTTGTGGTTTGAAACTCATTCCAGTTGTTTGGATTGCGCCTTCTGCCCCATGGATCAAAATTAAACTGCTGTGTAATACCTTGCCCCTGCTCGGCAACGGCTATCAAAGAACCTAAATAATCCTTGTAAAGATAATAAATATCTTTTTTGTAAGGATCGTTTTTGTTGGTTACCACAAGTGCTCCGGTTCCGTCGGGTGTGGGTATGTAATGCAGGCAGTCGCCATTGGACCGTTCTTCGTACAATCCTACATACAGGGTACTGCTTGTATTGCCCGAGGCATTTGTATAGGTGGTTTTACGGCGCTGGTCGTCTGGCCCATAAACCACCGTATACTCGCCAATGGGTTGGTCTTCTTTGCGATGCGTGATGGTCTGTACTTTGTTAAACGGGGTGTATGGTATAGAACGCGAATAACAAATATTTTCGTTGCAATCAGTTATAATCAGAAATTCTTTTTTGGGAAAATCTGCGTTGCCTGCATCTGCGAAAATCTGCTTTCCCTTTAAATATAAGCAGAGAAAATAAAACGTATTTCTTTATTCCCGCTAAAAAAAGAACCCTACCAGAAAAGTTTTACAAAAACCTCCACCCAGTAGTATTTATTCATTCTCTCAGAATACTGACAAGCGGGGTAAAATGGTTCAAGTCTTAGAGAGAGGATACCGGAGCGTTTACGGATGCTCATTGATCTGTAACAAATCTTTTATGCTGAAAAAATTGTATCATCCTTCTAACAATACAATCACTCCAAATACTTTCTTCTATTATTCAGCAGGTTTAAATACAATGGCAGAAGGGATGATGCCGGCAGGAAAAGTATCTACAGGCGTTGCATCGGGCAGAAAACGGTATACGCTGCCTGGCTGCACATGGTCTTTGGCATCGGTTATATAAACCTCCGACGATACCGGATCAATTGCTACACCGCGAAAACCGCCGATGCCATCAGCATATTTGCTTTCAACAAAAACCTGTGGCGATAAAGGTGAGTTGACCGGTAGCTTGTACACATGTTTGTTTACAAAATAGAGTATATTCTTTTGGGCATTGGTTGCGAGCGACCTGGGGGAATGGGTAATATTGAAGGCAATCTTCCTTTCGATCTCTCTTGTTGAAGGATCAATACGCAACAAGGCGGGCTCTTCATACCTGAAGGGGTTTCCGGCGAAACCACCATCGCAGAGCACCCATAGTTTCTGGTTTTCATCCATTACCATCGACTGAGGTTGGGCGGTTACCGTGATGCTGTCTACCAACATATCTGTTTCACTATCAATCACCAGTATCTTATCATCAAAACTCCATGCGTTTACAAAAACATATTGCTGCCATTGTACCATCTGCTCAGTAGGATGCTGGTAAAATTCACTTGTATGGTTATTTACATCTATGTGTCCGGTAATTTCAAGGGAAACAGGGTTTACAATATATATCTTACGGGCGTAAAGATCGGTAACGTACGCTTTTTCATCATTTATAAAATGGATAAACCGTGGCGATACAAAACCGGTAATCTTGCCTTCGTATTCGAAGGTTTGTGTGTTGATGACGTAGATTCTTCCGCTGTTATTCAGCACAATGTATCCCAGAGAGTCCCGCAAAGTCATTGAATGTGCCACATCGCCCAGCGGAAGAGCGTTGGTATGATAAAAGACATCCTGAAAGGATTCTTGTAACTGTTTATCATAATAGGTGAGAGAAGCATTTTCGTACATCATATTTCCTTCATTGAGCACAAAAACACCGTCGAAATGCTGGTGGTTTACCAACCGGCGTTCCCAGAGTTCATCGTCTTTCATGCACCCGGTGATTACCATCAGGGAAAGAACAATTATGATGAGATTGCGTATATTCATTTTATTTACATTGAAAAAAGTCAGATTAATATCCGTCATTCTGATCGGAAAAGTGAAAATCCATTAAAATATGATTTCCTTCAAACACCATACAGAAGAGGTATAAAAAGCATACCTCACGAATCAAACCCTGCCCGGATCATCAACATGTAGTTTCGCCCGGGCATAGGCCGGTATAGTATCGTGTGATAGGTTTCATCAAAAAGGTTATACACTTTGATTCCTGCAGACAGATCGATCGGTCCCATTTGAAACGATTTGCTGAGTGACACATCATTCATAAAATAAGGATAGAGCCAATCGCGCCGGGTAATATCGTTGCTCGAAGTGGTAAATCTCTCGCTGTAGGCATTGTACTGGTAAGATATGGAGAAACTTTTATAATGAACGTTGATCATCATGTTGCCTGAATGCAGCGGAACGTAAACCAGTTGTTTGCCATAAGCATCATCGCCCCACACCCCCGGATCGCCATAATTACGCGACCGCGTGTAAGCATAAGTGCCTGAAAAAGAAACACCAACTTGTCCTATGTATGTTTTTAACCGGGTGTTGAATTCTACCCCCTGCGCCTCAACCTCCCTGATATTCTGGGGTTCCCAGTATCCTCTGAAACCTGGTATCCAGATGATCCAATCCTGGATAACAGAATGGTAAAACATCAGGGTTGATTGCAGGTGTTGTCTGTTTTTGTTTGTCTCGTACTGCAGTCCCAGTTCGTAGCTAACCCCTTGCTCGGGTTTCAGATCAGGATTACCGCCGGGCTGCCAGTAAAGGTCGTTGAGGGATGGGTATCTGAAGTTGCGCGCCACACTACCTTTCACAATCAGGTTTTTATTTTCGATCACCCGCCAGTCGAAACCGGCAAAAGGGATCAACTGCCCGCGGTCTCCTCCGATCCACTCGTGTCTTAGCAGAAGGTTTACATTGAGGCGATCATTCCACCCTTTTCGCAAAGATACAAAACCGGAAAGATCGTGCCGATGCTTTTCAAATCCTGTTTTCTGCACCGAATCTGCCGTTTCTACATTGGTATAATGATGATCAAATTTTGCTTCAATAGAAAATTCGTTTGGCATCTCAATTTGTAACGCTGCATGATTCAACATTCTGTTCTGAGTACTTTGCGAATACACAGAAGCCACCTCTCCAAAGCCGGAAATTTGATGGAAAACAAAAAAATCGAGTTCTTTTCTGGTGAAAGCACTTCTGAGCAACCATTTTATTTTATCAGCATATCCGTTCCATTGTGCCATTGCCCTGTGGTCGGTAGTGATCTGATCGTTGATATTGGCATTTTCCGGGCCCTCATAGCTTGTGGCCTGCGGCAGTGATTGATCGGCTTTTTGGCTCCACCACCGGAAAGAAAATAAGTTCCGGTCATCGGGCATAAAATAGATTTCCTGTAAAAATCCAAACTTTTTATAATCAGCATGGTCGTTGGTTTGCACCGGGTGTGTAACCTCTCCGCTATCGTTGCTTTGCAGCACGATGGCTCTATTGAGGAAAGAAAAATTGTTTTTGGAATAGTTATGATATACCCTTGTTCTGGTCTGAAGCGTTTTTGTGCCGGCACCCAGGTCCAGAAACTCATCAAATGTACTGAAGCTGCCAATACCCTGTAAATAGCTAAGTCCAAAGCGTTTTTTGAAATCAGGAATGTTGCCGATATTGATGCTGCCTCCCAGTCCGCCGGTTTGGTCAGCCAGGGATGCTGCACCATGTTTCAGGTCGATCTTATCGATCAGGTAAACGGGTATCAGGGAAAAGTCGGTCATGCCGGTCATGGGAGATTCAATGGCAATGCCATTCCAGTTGACTGCGGTATGTGAGGGGGCAGTGCCCCGGAAAGATGCTGTGGCCAATGCGCCCCTGCCATGGCTTTTAATAAACACCGGTGTATTTTCCGAAAGCAAATCAGACAGATTCAAATGGATCTTCTGGCTGATAACGCCCGAATCTACCTCTGAGATGCTCATGCCTGCCGACTCTTTCTCAAAGATCCTCCCGGATATCACCTCAACACCCTGCAACTCAATGATAGTATCATTCTGTGCCTGCACCCCAAGAGCAGCAGAAAAACAAATCATTATCAATGGCAGGTATCTAAGCATTTTTGATTTCAATTATAAGCGTAGTTTAAAAACTAAATTATTCAATTATACTATTGCTAACTAACTGATAATTAGCAACCACCTCTAGGATCTTCAACCGCTCAAAGGGTTTTTAGACCGGACTCAATTATACAAATAAAAACACTTAACATATCTAAAATTGAGTTTACTCTAAAAAATCAATTGTCCACAGATTACAAAGATTCAAAAATATCTTAAAACTTTAATAATCAGTGGGTTTAAAACAGAAAATGAACACAAATTTGCCGAAAACAAGTTTTCGGTGTGGACTCAAAATTAAAACCGCATTACGTTCATTCCGACATGGTTAACAAATAAACCCCTTACTCCCGTCCCTGCAAAACTTTTCTATCTTTTTATAAACCTTACTGTCATGTATCGGTCTTTTATCAGGGTTCGGATTAAATAAACACCGGGTGTAAGATCTCCCGTATAAATTTGGGAACCAGACGAATAACCGGGGAGGGTTTTCAGTAACCTTCCGTCGGGGTGGTAAATATCTACCCGGGCACGTTCACCCTTTTGAAAGGATAACACCAAATGATCTTGCGCAGGATTGGGATAAACAGACAAACTTTCCTTACCGCTTTCGCCTGTATAGGTCTGCCCTTCAATATCCACGAGTACCGAAACTGATGCCGATACCTCCGGATTATCCGCCAAAAAAGCATGTAGCGTTAATTCGCCGGATTCTGTAAGGTTGAGCATCATATTTTCATCAACAGATGCACCGGGCATATCCACCTCCCAGATTATCTGCTTGTCAAGATCCACCCTTCCTTTGTGAAAAGCAAATGCCTCCAGTTGCCATTGAGGATGTGTGATCAGATGGGGCAAATCTTTGATCACAATCATTTGCAATTCACCAGACATTGATGGATTGGGTTCAACCCTTACTCCGCCCCGCAGTTCTGTTGATATTTCACCAACCCAGCCAGCGTTGGCCAATACAGCCGTTTGTACTTTAATAAAGTGTACGGTATCCAGGTTTACATATTCCAGATTTTCATCTACAGCCCAGGCAATGTCAAACGCATCGCCACCGGCATTTTCTATTTCGGGGGTGTAGGGATTATCCGGGATGGTGGGCGGACCGCTACCTTTCACGCTGTTGTCGGCATAGCCAAATGCCCAGGGCGGGAACTTCATAAATGGCGGATCGGATGTATCGGTAAGATTGGGCAGGCGGGTTCCGGTAAGCAAATATTGCTGAGCGTCCACATCAGGAAAACTATCCTGAAGGGGGTAATATGGATGTGGATGATCAGCGTGAACATCTACAAAACCTTCATTGCCCTCATGATCCAACCATCTTACATGGGTTGCGTTTTCATAGTCAGGATTGAAGTAGGTCACTTCAACATTCCTTTGGGTAGATGAAAAAAAATGATCGCTGCCTGCCAGCTGATACCAGGTATCATCCGGTAATCCATTGTTGTTTTCATCTTTCATAACCCATACCACTCCGGGCTCTGCCCATTGCTGAACAGGATTGCCAAACAAAGTAAAATCGATGCCGAAAGGATGGTCAGGATGATCGGTAATGGGCTGGTCAAAAGAAAACACAACGTAACCACCCCATGCTCCCAGACTTAATGATCCGTCGATGCCTCCTGCGAGCGAATGGGCTGAAGAAGGAGTACCCCAGGGGGATGCATTGATAAACTGCCCGGGTGCTGGTTTATATTCCCATACGGTATCAATGAATTGTGCTTTTAACATCAAAGATGAAAAGAAGCAAAACACAAATATAGGAAAATGATTCAGGTAATATCGATTCTTCATGGCAGTGCAATTAAAATATATGTTCCCGCAACTGGTATTGATGCTGAAAATGGAAAAAAATGATGCTTTTCATATTTCCTGCTCACCGGTTTGCTTTTATCAGGCGTTTGGTAATCATCTGATCCTCTACCTGCAGCGTTAACATGTAAACGCCCCCGGGATGGTCAGTCAGATCAAGGAGAGCATCATTTTTGTTGATCAGTTCTTTCTGGTACACCAGTTGACCTGTCTGGTTATAAACCTTTACATTGCCTTGCGCCTGATCTGCGGTTTCTAAGCGAAACATTCCGGCAGAGGGGTTGGGATATACTACCACATCATCCTCAGCATTTTGCTGACGGGCATAAGTTCCCTGGTCTGGGGTAATGAGCAACTGATCCAGCGCAAAGTATGCCGGTGTATTCATGCCCCACTCCCCCACATCAGAGGAAGAAAGTTGAAAAACCAGCGTATCTACAGCACCCAAAGTGCTCAGATCTATCCATTGCCAGGTTTGGATGATGTAGTCTTTGGTATGATTATCAAAACGGTAATCGGCAAGATAGTAATCTACAACAGCAGTTTCTGTCTCTGAGTTTTTTCCTGTAATAGAAAGTTTGAACCAGTCGGGGTCTTCGCCTGTCTCACCACCAAATTTCTTCGAAAAATCATCACCATGCATCATGGTGAGTGC
>CAZPVB010000149.1:0-3002 GCA_964589855.1 uncultured Bacteroidales bacterium | reverse complement strand
TGAAATTCTCCGCTGCCATCCGAACCATTCCAGAAACTTTCCTCATCCTCCAGCAGCCCTTCAAAATCTGCCATGGCAAATTCTCCTTCTTTAACGGGCATCACACCCACAACAAATTCTGCACACACCGTATCTGTTTCAGTGGAGGCACATATTTTTATGTTGGATTGACCAGGTAGCAAAAATCCTATATCAAGCAGGTTTTCCTCAACCATTACCTCTACATTCTCTGGTTCGGAATTTACTGCAACCTCAAAAAAAACATCTCTGTCATAATCGGGATCAGTGAAATAATTATTTAGATCCAGAGATACATTTTCTTCATTTTCAAAAGCCATGATATTCTCAAAATCATTTGCCAGTTGCAGCGGGTTTTTCCTGGATATTTTTGAGATGGGTCTTCCCCATCCAAGCACAAAGGCGGCGCTGCTATTGTGAGGGTTATCTATGTCGCCCGTGGTTTTCACCTGGGTCAACCAATCCATCTCATCGTTGGTTGTTGCCAGGGTATCGTAGTTCATTTCATCAGAAATTTCTCCGTTCCATTTTACCAGCAGCCTATCCGGTGAAGCATTGACGGTTACCAGTAAGTTTCCTGCTTCATCAACCTCACAATCGTAGGCACCGTCGGGCAGCCCCGATAAAACATCAGCATCTTCAAGCGTGAGAGGTGTTGCCTGCTCATCTTCAAGAACCGCCAGCAGATCTTCTGCGCTCCATCGGTATAAGTAGTTTTCCTCGCCAAAAAAATAGGTAGCATAATAAAGGTTTCCCTGTGTATCGGTTGCCATTCCAGCGCTACTTCCCCCTGTTTCAATAATGCGGCGGTGCTGGTCGTTGCCGGTGGTGTCGAGCAAAAAGACAGAAGCAGGCAGGTTCCAGTCATCGCTGTTCAACCCCGATACAAGCATGTGATCCTGTATGAAAAGCATATCATGACTGGCAGGGAATTGTGCCTGCAATATCCATTCACCCGATTCGGGGTTCAGACTGTAGACACGATCGTCAACATTATTGGTGCTGGTGTATCCGGCCCATAAAGTTTGGGAATCAGGGGAAAGCGTAAGAAACGAGGGGAAAGCATTATAATCAGCAGGGTTAGAAAAGCGAGTCAGCTCCTCCTCTGTTTCCAGGTTAAAAAGGACGATCTGGTCTCCTGTATTTCCATAAAGAAGGGAATCCTTGAAAGCAAAATTTGAAAAAGTATCCCATTCGGTGAGAATATCCTCCGATTTATATGCACCATGCGATTGCAAATAACTTTGTGCAAACAAAGAAACCGGCATAAAGAGTAAAACAAGTACCAGAGATACAACAGATCTGAATTGAAACAGATTAAAAGATTTTTGATTTTTGTTGGGATGGCAGAAAATCATTGAAAAAACTGCACACTTTTGGTCATTACGCGTTACACCATTCATTGTAGAAAAAAAAATTAAGATGAATAAATGGTAACCCGCGGGATAGAAAAAAGAAAGGATCCCTTTTTTAAAAGGAAGTCTTTTCATCGCTTTTCACCCGAAAGCTACGAATTAATTTAGAAAAGTACCGGCAGGTCTTCTGACTTGTTCCGGTTTAACCGCCTTCCCATTTCTCCATTCTGAGAAAAAGTGGCATAATGATTAAACTTTGTTTGGAACTCACAGCTACGGGGATAGTTTTGGATTTTCACCAAATTCCCTTTTCACTCTTTCGAGAACCGGATACTTTGCAAAAGTAATCAGATTGTGAATCCGAAAAGTGTTTTTTTTAAATAAAAAACAAAACTACAAAATAAATATCTGAATATCAGTCATTTTTCATAAAACCTTGTTTGTGCAGCACATCTAACAAAACTTTGCTGAAATGCACATTGTCTTTTCGGGTATATCTTTTTTGGGTAAAGATCTGGGCCAGGTTTTCCACCTGATTTTCTTCTATGAGTTGCTTTGTGAAAGGCAGGCTTTCTTTCTCCTGATAGATATCATCAATGTCAGAAGCAGAATAATCCTTGTATGTTTCATGATGGATAAGTGCCTGGGCAGGAAGTCTGTCGGTAAGGGGTGGTTGTTCATCGGGATACCCAACCACCACTGTGGTAACAGGAACAACGCCATTGGGTAGATCGAAAAACCGGATCAGTTTATCGGCCTGATAAGTGGTGGTACCCAGGTAACATATTCCCAAACCATGGTCTTCTGCAGCCACACAAACGTTTTGTGCAACCAAAAGGGCATCAATGGCAGCAGTAAAAAAGGACAGAAAATTGTCATATCCGGGCTCTGCATTGCGTTGGTGGCACCATTTGTTGAAACGGTTGAAATCGGCGCAAAAGGTCAACGTAACAGGTGCCTCCTCCACCATCTTTTGATTAAAATGGTAAGTGCACAGTTCTTTGCGCTTTTCGGCATCTTTGGTAACAATTACACTGTACACCTGCATATTGCCGGTGGTGGAGGCACGGAAGCCAGCGTGTAATATGTTTTCGAGGATATTTTCATCAATAGGATCAGATTTATACTTTCTGATACTTCTGTGTTTCAATAGATTATCGAGGGTTTGCATGGTAGATGGTTTTTATAAAAATTAAAATGCAAACCTACAAAAATTCATTGATTCCAGTAAATCTAACCAGTTATTCTTTGTCAATTACCCCCTCCAAAAAGATCAAACCGTATCAGGTCCAACAAAAACCAGGGAGCTGTGGTATCGGGATTCTTTCCATTCTTCGTTTACCTTTTTCCAAATGATGGTGGCGGTAACTTTAAAACGCAGTTTTGTGTCAGGTGTATGAAAAACCTGGTCGAAATCCACTACCGAATATCCCATCGTTTCGTGCTGCAATGCTTGGTAGTTTGTAATTTCCGACCAGGTTTTGGCATCCATCGTATCAAGTCTGGCAAACAATCCCTGAAACCAGTTCTCCCAACCCTGTCGGTCGCGGATTATTTCACTGCCACCTTCGGTATTGATATCAATAATACCAAAATCATCGTCGCAGATATTCGCCAATTTTGTAAAAT
>CAZPVB010000148.1:0-9818 GCA_964589855.1 uncultured Bacteroidales bacterium | reverse complement strand
TATTTACTGTGGTGCTGGCAAAACCTGCTTCTTTTAAAATCCATCCAAAACCCATGTTTAGTTTTTTTAGTTTCATGGGTTCGAAGTAACTGTCGGGGAACCTAGTAAAAATTTTACTTTTCAGATCAACGCCCAGTATTTTTAGCGCTTTAACAAGCAAATCATGACCGAGACCTTTAACATCAAACAACTGAACATGATCCTGGTCGGGCAAAAAACGGGTAACCGCTAAAATAGTCTGTGGCATGACAGCATGCAGAGTATTTATCATTACATGCAAACACTCATCAATTGTATTACATTTAATCAGATCAAAACCCAGTTGCGCTATCCATTTGCTTTTATTGGTTTCGGTTATAATAACAGCTTCGGCTTCATCTTTTTCACGCAAATCAATATCAATGCAAAAAAACTCGGGTTCATGATTTTGATTGATAAGCAGTGTGTGATTGGAAAAAACATGTATGGGTCTTCCAAATTTATCCTTTAAAAATAACTCTTCAGAAGAAGGAAAATCAGATCTTTTATTTTCAATGCTTTTCAAACGCAGTTTTACCTGTTCTTTCATTTCTGAAGGAATGATCAGGTCAAGCATATTCTTTCCCAGCGCCTCCTGTTCTGTGTAACCGTATAAAATTTCACTGGCCTTGTTCCAGAAAAAAACTGTTCCGTCTTTATAATACCCCTGAACACTAATTCCTTCCACATTGTATACAAGACCTTTAAATCTTTTTTCACTTTGTGAAATTTCCTGATCTAATAATACTTTTGATGTAACATCCGTTTTAAGTGCTGCAAAATATTTTTTCTGCGATACCGGGTCTGTAAACGGGGTAATGGAAATCTCTTCATGATACAAAGCCCCGTCTTTTCTTTTGTTTATAAGCACCCCCGACCATTTTTCGCCATTTTCGATGGTTCTCCACAAATCTTCATAAATACTATCAGGGTTCAAACCCGATTTAATGAATTCTCTTGGGTTTTTGTCTTTTGTTTCCAGGAAGGAAAATCCTGTCATTTTCTCAAAAGAGTTATTTACATATTTCACCAATCCGTTTTCATCGGTCAATACAAACGCGTGGTCAACATCTTTGATGGCATCTGTTAAAATTCGCAGGAAAATACCGTTTCTATCTTTTAATTCTTCATTCTTTTCCTCATTACCTATAGGGTGCTCAACAATCTTTTTAAGATTCAGATTCTCCTGCCTTAACCTTTTATTTTCCTCTTTTAGTTGCTTAAGTAGATTCTCTTCCTCGCGTTTCATCATAGGACTGCATATTTTATTACAATAAAAAACCGAAACATCATCTGAATCGACCGAATGCAACTTTCATCATTGCATCAATAATACATTTTGGTTAAAATAGATTGTTACCATTGCTTCACTTATTTCAACTGTAATAATCCTCATCTGCGCTTTCCTATTTATTAAGACCTGATGCAGATAATGCTATAGTTTTCATTCAAAACACACCACAATAACATTTACATATATGATTTCTTCGGAATATAAACAATTTTTGTTAATCTTAAAAACAATTTTTTTATCTGTTTATAATTTGATTAAATAAATCAGATGCCTGCCCCGTTCTTTTCTTAAGGGGGAGCTTACCAAAACTCCGGTTTTGTATTTTTGTCCATGCTGCGAATTATAATCATCCGTGTGTGTGTCAATATTATTGTTATGGCTCGGTTCAAAAGTACAAAACATCTTCCCGCAAAAAATTCAGTGTAATTACGGAATATCGGAAGTTTGCAGAAAAGAAACAATGCGTCCACTCCGAAAACTTGTTTTCGGCAAATTTGTGTTCATTTTCTGTTTTAAACCTACTGAATATCAGTATTTAAAATCTGTGTAAATCTGTGTAATCTGTGGATAATTGACTTTTTGAGTGGACTCAGCAATTAAAAAATAATTCACAAAACCGGTGTAACCCCTTTTTTGAGGATCACGTTTCCATATTTGGCGGTTTCACCGGTCATCAAAATAGCAAAGGCATTTCTTGCTCTTTCATAAAAAGCAAACCTTTCCAGTTTTCCGAAAGATTTGATCTGCGGATGGGTGATTTGCACGCTGGACAGATATGAACCTTCAACTTCCGGGTCGGCATGATCTCCATCTACAGGATTCATCATCAGCAGAGGATCTTCAACATAAGCATCGGGTTCAACAAGGGGTAAAATGGCTTTTAACAGATCCGCAATCCGTATTCCATCGGCACGCAAAACATTAGAATTAAAAGCATGACCGGGAAAATGGGCGTCTGCCAGAACAATTTCATCGCCATGTCCCATCATAGCTAAATTTTGAAGTAATTCGGGTGAAAG
Organism: uncultured Bacteroidales bacterium; assembly: GCA_964589855.1. GTDB lineage: Bacteria > Bacteroidota > Bacteroidia > Bacteroidales > UBA7960 > SKVR01. The sequence goes on along the minus strand of CAZPVB010000148.1, from coordinate 7,487 downwards.
CAGTGGTGAGATTCCTTTTAGCATGACTATATATTTTTAAAAAAACATGCCTGTTTTGCCATCGAAGTTGATAGCAAAACAGGCATTATAGTTAGAACTTCTCTATTATTTAAACCGTTGTTTTCAAAATATCTTCCTGTTCTTTAGATATCTGCTCCAGGGTTTTTCCTTTGGTTTCGGTAACATATTTTTTCACCACAAAGTATGCCACCACACCAAATGCAGCATAAATACCGTAAGAAACGCCAAGACCTATATTTGCCAGCAGAATGGGGAAAGTAATGGTGATAAGGAAGTTTGACAACCATTGCACCAGACCTGCTACTGCCAACGCAGCACCTCTGAATTTATTGGAGAACATCTCACCCAGCATTACCCACATGATGGGTCCCCAGGTAAATGCAAAAAACGCTACATATCCATTTGCTGCCAACAAAGCATAGACTCCATTGTTGCCAACCATTTTAATACTTTCTCCGTCGGCAACAGGTTGAGAACCGTAAGTAAACAAAAGACCAAGTATGCCCAGCATAAAAGCCTGACCCAATCCACCAATCATCAACAAGGGTTTTCTTCCAAGTCTTTCAACAAGGTATATAGCCAAAATGGTAAAACTGATATTCACTACACCGGTTATTACGTTTTGTAACAGGGCATCTGCTTCGGTGAAACCGGCGGCCTGCCACAAAACCGAGCCATAGTAGAAAACCACATTGATACCGGTAAACTGCTGAAGAGCAGCCAATGCCATACCAATCCAAACAATAGGATGTACTTTTTTTGTAGTATTGTTAATAATATCAGTAATACGTGGTTTGCGCTGCCCTATCACCGTACTCTTAATTTCTTCAACTTGTTTGCCAGCTAATACTTTATTTGTTAAACTGGCTAATACATCAAATGCCTTTTCTGCTTTACCTGCAGCAACCAGATATCGGGGAGATTCGGGGATAAACAAAAGAAGTAAAAAGAACAGGGATGCAGGAATCAATTCCATCCAAAACATCCATTGCCAGGCATTAAAACCCATCCACAATTCACTGGAAGCGCTTCCGGCTTGCAGTGCGAGATTATAATTACTAAAAAAAGCAAAAAACAACCCCAAAACGATGGCAAGTTGCTGCAAAGAAATCAATCTGCCCCTGATTTGCGGAGGTGCAATTTCACCGATGTAAGCAGGCGAAAGGATACTGGCAGCACCAACAGCCAAACCACCAATGATTCGGTAAAAAACAAACTCTGTTGAACTGCCTGAAATACCTGATCCCCAGGCGCTAACGATAAACATTGCTGCTGCTGCGATCAGAACATACTTCCGTCCAAATTTGTCGGCCAATGTTCCGGCAAAAAATGCACCTGCTGCACAACCCAATAACATAGAGGCAACGTTGAATCCTGTACCAACGGCATCTGAGTTAAATGCTCCCTGAAGTGCGTCGACAGTACCATTAATTACACCACTATCAAATCCAAAAAGGAAACCGCCCAACGCGGCCACTACAGATAAATAAATGATTCTGGGCATATTGGCATCACCCGGTAACTGATTACTTGTTTTTTCCATAACTTGTTTTCGTTTTTTAAAATGATTTTTAATGCTCCGTTTTTAATAAGATTACTACCATAATGTAAACGCTATGCGCTTTGTCTAATAGTTGCATTAGCTTTTTCATTATTCCAATAATCATCGGCGTGTGTGTTAATAATATGATCCTGGCTCTGTTCATAAATTATTTCAAAAGCGCTGCTTTCAAAAATGCGTGTAAAAGTATTCATTTTTCTGAATTTTAGAGAAGGTTTTAACCAGCAAATTCACTTTTTATTCTTTGAGTCCACTCTGAAAAGTTTATTATCCACGAATTGACACTAATTCAAATATTTAATATTCAGATAATTAAAAACATAGAATTTTCATGAATTTCCCGAAAACTTGTTTTCGGAGTGGACTCTTCTTTTATATATCAGATAAATTTTTCCAGCTCACGAACACGTTTGATGGAAACGGGTAGATCAATCATTAACTCTTCGTGTTTTAATCTGCACAGTTTTTTCTTTTTATCTACTTCCACAATATATTGTAAGTTGACAAGGAAAGACCTGTTTAGTCTAAAGAAGCGATATTTAGAAAGTTTTTCTTCAAGCGTACCCAGGTTTTGGCTGATCATTTCTGAATTTTCTGAAATCAGATTCAAAAGCGTGTAATTTCCTTTCGCTTCACAATAAAGAATATCATCAGGTTTTACCAAAATGAAACCATTCATATTGTTAAACCTCAGTTTCTCATAAGCCTCTACAGTATTATTAATTAGATGATGACCACTCGTAGCTGATTTTTGTATTCTCATTTTTTGCCACCTGTTTATGGAGTCATAAATCTCAAAAGGATCAACCGGTTTTAGGATGTAATCGAAAGGATGTATTTTGTAGGCATCGAGCGCATAATTTTTATGGGCAGTAAGAAAAATAACATCAGTGCTGTAATTTAGATCCCGTAATTGCTTTACCAGATCAACCCCGGTTATTCCTGGCATTTCTATATCGCAAACAATCAAATCGGGGCGGGTGAATCTTACATGCGAGATCACCTCATCAGGGTTTGATTCTACGCCTACAATTTTTACATCAGAGTGGTTTTCAAGGATAGACCTTACCAGATTTATCGAATGCGGTTCATCATCAATTAAAAATACTTTTATCTCCATGGAATTCAATATTAAAAATAAACTTTTATAAGAATGAGATGGGTACAAAAAATCGTACAACTCATATGCTAAAAAAACACGCTCTTGAAAACCCTGTTTTTCTCTTTGTTCTCTTTATCCTGCAAAGAAAAGAAAAAACAGACTTCAGGATAATTCTTTCATTATTTCGTGGCATGATTGAACCCATATTTTCAGGGTGATCAAAGGATGAATTTTTCACAAATCAATCAATTCAGTTACATACTTTGCTTCTGATTGATCATACATTTGATATTTATAATGATCAGGAATCAAGATTTCAACCTTAGTTCCTGCTGGATTATTATCTGCGTTATAAAGGTCAATAACATCCATTTTGATTTTTTTGACATTGGATTCATTGAAAATATTGATCAATTCCCGGTTTACCGAAAGACCAATACCGGTAGAGTGATGATGATTCTCCAAAGATGCTTTTCGCCCAACCCCATTATCTGCAACAACCAAATGGGTTGAATCCGGGAGTTTCGAAATACTGATCTTCACCAGTCCGTTCTCTTTGAGAGGCCCCACGCCATGCTTAACCGCATTTTCAGCAAGATTCTGAATCAATAACCTGGGGACAAAAATACGGGTATCTACATTTTCATCAATGGAAATTTCATAATCAAACACATTTTTAAACCTTTGTTTCTGAAGATCAAGGTATGATCGCACAAAGTCAATCTCAAACTCAATAGTGGAAACAGAAGATTCATTGTTTTCGATCGCCTGACGCACCAAACGTGCAAACCTGGTAAGTGTAGAATAGGCTTCCAGGCTGTTTCCTTTAAAAATAGAAGAGCCAAGGCTATTCATTATATTAAATACGAAATGGGGATCGATCTGCGATTTCAATGCACCTAACTTAAGCTCTGCAATTCTTTTTTCTACCTGCAACCTTTTAAATTTCTGTTGTTTTATCCTGTCATAAACAAACATAACCAGCAATACTATCGATAAAACCGACAGAAAAACACCCAACATCACCACAACGGGTTTATGCCACCAGGGTTGAAGGACAGAAAACTCAAATTTAACGGGGTTGTCAGACCATTCACCTCTGGTGTTAGAAGCATCAATCCAAAAAGTATAGTCGCCAGGTGGCAAAAGTGTTACATTTACAAATCTCTCCTTTATGGGTTCAGACCATTGGTCCTCGAGACCTTCAATTTTGTAACGATACATCACTTTTTCTGCGTGTGTCATCGTAACCGCTTCGAAGTGAAATTGTAAAAAATTTTGGTTATGCCGAAATACAGTCCTTTGGTTATGAGGTAATTTTCTCAAATTTGCAGGATACCATTTCATATCTTCTTCCAAAACAGAGATCTCTGTAAGGATAATTTTAGGATTGCTGATGGTATTATATTTTATCTTTTCAGGGTCGAAGTGAATGATACGGTCAGAGGCAGAAATAAGAAGCGTACCATCATTGAGCACTGTACTGCCATTTTGCAATACCTCCATACCTGAAAATCCGGTACTGCTATCAAAAAAATCGATCGCAATTTGATCATCATGATAAAAAGATTGAAGATCAAGATATGCCATACCTCCTATCATCCCAATAAAAAGGCCCGTGCTATCCACAACCTGCAGATCGGTTACATAATGATTTGTCACATTAGTTTCTACTTTTCTGACATCATCAGAATAGTCATATAAAAAAAGTCCTTTGCTGTTCCCGATCCATATATTTCCTTTATGATCTGTTACCATGGAGAAAGCACCTTTATCAAATAAAAGGCTATCCATTGGCAAATGAGAAAATTCCTGATCGTTCCAAATAGAAATACCAGAAGAATTTGCTACCCATGTATTGCCATATTTATCAGAGGTTATCGAAAGAATCACACCCTGTTTTCCCCCCGGAAAAACCTGGTGTGATGTAAAGGAACCATCAGGTTTTAACACCACCAGTTCATTCAACATGCCAAAAAATATATAGTCGCTATGCGGATTCTGATATCCAAAGAGCGTTTGTTTGGCAGGTATCTGCGACTGGTATTGTGGTACTCCATTCTCAACTTTTACAACACCCTTTGATGTTGGCAGCCATACATTCCCTTCTTTATCTCTGAAAGAACCCATGTAAAAGATGGGATTTTTGCTGGCTTTACTTGTAGTGTCAAGTCCTGCTACACTCTGAGGAATAAAATTCTCGCCATCAAAGCGCCAAAGTCCTGTTGTAAAAGTACTTACCCAAATATTATCATCATAATCCTGTACCATGTCCCAAATATAATGGGGAGCATTGTTTCCTTTTGGAAAATTTAAAATGGCATGATTTAGAATCAGATTCACCCCTCTTTCGCCTACAATCCATATATTTTTCTCTCTATCGCTTTCAACAGACCAAATGCGGGGAAAATTTAAAGAAAAACTTTGTAATACCTTGCCTGATGCCAACTCACCCAGATGAAGAATGTTGGGTGGTTCTATCATGTAAACAATTTTCTCATCATCAATAAAAGCAGCACTCCAGTTTTGTTTATCATAAAAAGGATTCTGGATGACGGTATCCGGCACAAGACTTTTCTGGTCAAAAAAATGTAAACTATCCCCTATTTGTGATACAAAAGATTGATCGGAAGCCAGCATAACGGAAGCAGTCTGATCAGGTTCAATCGATCTTATATCGATGATCTTTTGATTTTGATATAAATACAATCCGGTTTTGTTTTGAAATAAAAAACTCTCCTTATCCCTGGAAAACCAAAAATGTGTAATGGTATATTTACCTATTCCCGGGAAAATTGTATCAGCGAGATAGTACTCACCATTTTTAAAAACGATGTTTTCTCCGGAGGCAATGGTAAATATCCAACCATCATTCAATGCCTGCGTAATGAACTGTGTTTTCTTCCACCTGTAGAACTGCGAATTGCCGTCGAATGCATAGGGAGTAAAGGATTCACCGTCAAATACCGACATTCCCCTTTTACATATGGCAACAATATTCCCATCGGATGTTTCTGTAACACTGGTAACAAAGTCGCATGCCAATCCATCTTTTTCAAAGAAATTAGTGCATTTGATCCCATCATAGCGGGTTAGACCGGCTTTGGTGCCCAACCATACATATCCATTGCTATCCTGAAAAAAAGAGGTAACCTGGTTCTGAGCCAACCCGTTTCCCGTATGTATCTCTTTAAAACTGGGATATTGCGCCTGAGATAATGATACAGCAGCAAAAAAACACAGGAGGAAAAAGAGTTTTTTAGGGAGTATTACCTGCATAGCCTGATTGAAGATTGGTTTACCTCTATCAAAAATTAAAAAGCAAATTTAATTAATTTTACATAAAAAATAAGGGATATCCGAAAGATACTGTTAATAAACTCCACGCTTAGTTAACAGGCAAGAATTACTAAACAAGTAAAGAAACAAAACAGGAAAGAGATAATTCTTTCTTTTCCTTAATCAATAATTTGTCATCCAACTTTGGCTAATTCAATAAAAAAAGTCAATGGTATTTATTTTCAATCGAATGTGCATTCAAATCGAAACCTTAGTCATTTTTGAACAGCGGATATCAGGGATTATCAAATAAAAGATGTCTGAAAAAAAGGTTGCTAAAGCTAAAACAAACTTAGGTAGGAAAATCATTTTTTAAACGATGGAGGCAGGTTTTTACCTCATCTACATCAAAGGGTTTGAGTAAAAATCCGGAGGGTTCAAGTTGCATGGCCCTGGATTTAAACCTTGAATAGGCAGTTAAAAATACAATCTTCACATTTGGAAACTTTTCCCGGATCAATTCTGCCGCTTCTATACCTCCCAAAACAGGAAGAGATATATCTGTAAAAACAACATCAGGATTATACTGCTCAATTTCATGCAGAATATTCGATGCATCGGCATAATAACCAATGATATCCAGTTGCCGGTCCTGCATCAAAAAATATGTGAGCAGATCTCTGGAGTCAGATTCATCATCAACAATAAATGTTCTTAATACTTTACTCAAAACTAAATGAACTGGTAAATAAATAATTTAATAGAAGCACGAAATCAGATAATCTCGTAATAAAAAATAAAAAAGTGTTTCCTTTTAAAGGCAACACTTTTTTATTGCGGGAATCTTAAAAACATGAAATTCCCATCCGATTGAGCGTTTTACCGCTGTAACCACCTCCCATGAGTTTCGGTTTTTCTCAGCAATAGTAAGTTAGATTTCCAATTACGAAATTACTATGTACTCTGCGTTAATCAAAGTATTTTATCGATAATTGTATGAAGGATGGTTTTGAGTGTATGAAGGTAACCTCTTGTTTCATGAAGACAATATATTGCTCAAAAAACCAAACGCTAAAAGTGATTGTTTGGTTATAAAACCTTCGGGCATATCTGCTTTTATAAAAAAGAATTAGCAGGTAAACTGGAGACTTCGTTCAAAAAAGAATGAATCTGCCAAGATGCATACACAACCAATGAATACGATGATCGGTTTTCCGGGAAACGATGATATTGCATATCTTTGCCAGCAGATTTTACAATAAATGCAGAAGACGTTTGCAGAAGTGTGTTTTAAATACATCATAACAAGACAAGTAAGAAAAAAACAACAATCCCAACGATGGTCTTACTATCAAGATTCGGTGATGACCAACAGGATATAAATGGAATGCGGATAAAACGGATGCTTTCAACAATCGCGGAGGTTCGCAGATTTTGATCTGAGAAGATCAGCGTTTGTAAAAAGAGTAAAACAATGAAAATAATTGGAATTACAGGAACATTAGGAGCAGGTAAAGGTGCTGT
>CAZPVB010000147.1:0-9900 GCA_964589855.1 uncultured Bacteroidales bacterium | reverse complement strand
GTTTCGCCTTCCAAAAATTCCGATATGAGGTTTACTTTCTTTTCCTTTCAAAATAGTAAATTCAAACTTTTAATTTATAATTGGTGTCAGCAAGAAAATTCGTCATTTTTACATGTGCCTGATAAAGAAAACGTCAGGGGCAAGGCGGCGATGGATGAAAAACAGGAGTTTACTTTCGTAAATGACTGTTTTGAAGACAAGCCCAACGCAGCAATTGGCGTTTTCTTGCAAGCACTTATTAACAGCAAAAATGAAATTTGCTTACGAAATTACTTAAAATCAGCGAAACCTTACCATTTCTGCTGGATAGATAATAGAACGGGGGCACGAGACCAATAACCTGATGCAATAGCCAAATTTTATTTCCACCATCCGGCATTTTGAAGCAAAATTTTGTATTTACATGATTAAAAACAAGCAACATGATAATGAAAGAAGGAAATGCTCTCAAGAAATAAAGAATTGAATATAACAGGCCAATCAAAATTAAATATCACCTAATCTTTTGATTAACTAACATTTAAAAACCAAACCAAAAGAAAAAAACTATGGATAATTACATACCTTAAAACCCACCAAATAGGTATTTTTACCTATTGAAAGATCGTAGAAAATACCTGTTGGAGAAACAGTATTTTTAATATACTTTTACAATGTAAAACACTTAAACATCGACTAAGAACATTTAATTAAGGATTTATTCACAAAAAACACCCAAAAATGAAAACGATCACTAACATTCTTCTCATCACCATTCTTGCCTTCTTCTATCAGTCTGCCACTGCCCAGTATCCCAATATGGGGAAAAAGAAAAAATCACAACTATCTTACCGTAGTTTTAGTTTACCCGGGCCAAAATGGGAATTGGGTTTTGGAGTAGGAGCAGCCAATTCCATCACAGATATCGCAGCACGTCAGTTTCAGACTCAATCCAGTATTCTGGATGTAAACGCAAGAGGTATGATGCCATCGGCATCTGTTTACGCCCGTTATCACACAGGAAATATCTGGGCAATCAAAGGAAATTTAAATGCCAGTATGTTGAGGGCCAATGACAAATGGTCGCCCGACATAGAAGTTGTGAACCGGGGCAAATCTTTCACTAACACGGTATTTGAAGGAAGTATGCACGGTGAATTATATATGCCCAGAAATTATAACCAACCCAAAAGAGATATTCGTCAAAATTACATGGACACCTATATTTTTTCTGGTTTATCTGTTTTTTATCACAATCCACAACTATCCGGCGAAGCGATTGATGATTATGATCAAGCTCTGATGGATCAGAGTAATACCTATGCAGACCTGCAACTTGCTATACCTATCGGTGCCGGCATGAAATGGAATATCAACAATCAATGGCACATGGGTCTGGAATTTAATTTCCGGTATACATTTTTCGACTACCTCGATGGATTCACACGCCCTTACACTCCGCAAAACGATCATTATTTCACCACCAAACTGAATTTTGGTTTTATTGCCAAATCAAAAACAAGACCCCGCAACCAGGTGGTAAGCAGAAATGTTTTCGGACCTCGTTTGGAAGATAGATAAAACAATCCTTTTAATGATAATTTATCATGCTTTGCATTCTGATATTCTGACCATACGGATCAAGAGCATGGACGAGATTTCCAGAGAATATCGCCGGTATTTTTGTCATGCGATAATTTTCGGGCGAGCACGAAAAAATAATCTGATAAACGGTTGATATATCTCAGGATAATCTCAGGCACTTTCCGCTCCGAGGATAAAGTGATGATAATTCTTTCTGCCCGGCGACAAACACACCTGGCCACGTGTGCATAAGAAGCAGAAATATGCCCTCCGGGTAAAATAAAATTCTTTAGTTCCGGTAGCTCTTCATTCATCTTGTCTATCTCTTTCTCCAGCATTGTAATATCATCTTCCTTTACGCATGGCAGTTGCACTTTCACTTCTCCTTCATCCTTTGCAAGCAAAGATTCTGCTACAAAAAGGTTTTCCTGAATATCCAGTAAAACCTGCTGATAATGGGGATTAATATCCTGCGATCTGATCAAACCAACAAATGAATTCAACTCATCAACAGTACCATAGGCCTCAATTCTGATGTGATCTTTTGGCACTCTCTTCCCACCAATTAATGATGTTTCTCCTTTATCACCGGTTTTTGTATATATTTTCCAGGACTCCATAGCTTTTTTATTACATTTTAATGATTAAAATTAGCATACAAACTGATTGAAAAATCAGTTGTACCATTCTCTTTTACTTTTTAGTTTGGGTCAAAACATATCATTTTGTTCTGGTATTTCACAAAACTTCTTTCCATCGATATTTCATAATCTCAAACCTGGAATCAAATGGGATTCCTTAAAAGCATGTTTTTTGTTGAACTAAAAAACAAAACCCAGGAAAACGAGGCAGATACCAAATATCAATTTTGACAAAAAGATGATTTGAAGAGGGAAATATTAAAAACCTTAAGTATCTTAAGAAATCCCTGTCAATGCGTTATGTTTAACAATTTCGCAAAATGATTAAACCAAAAACTTTCTCATTGAAACACTAAGAATTTGGTTTTGTTGAAAGGAAGTAAAAAATCACATCAAACCAAAGCGCAAACCGTTGTAAATTTGATAATTACACAGAGGATAAATCAAAAGATATTTGATGTCAGGCAAAATTTGACATTTCTACTCTGGTAGGATTTTCATTGACAGTATCTGACGCAATTTCACCATCGAGTAATTTCACTACTCTGTGAGCATGAAGCGCAATATCTTCTTCGTGGGTAACCAAGATAATGGTGTTGCCTGCTTCATGGATTTCCTGAAACAACCCCATAATCTCTATGGAAGTTTTGGAGTCGAGATTTCCTGTTGGTTCGTCGGCAAGGATGATGGAGGGTCTGTTCACCAGGGCACGTGCCACCGCAACTCTTTGGCGCTGCCCACCCGACAATTCGTTGGGCTTGTGATGCACACGGTCAGACAATCCAACCTGATCGAGCACTTCCATTGCTCTTTCCATCCTGTCGGCTTTACTGATTCCGGAATAAATAAGTGGCAGAGCAACATTATCAAGTGCAGTGGAGCGGGGAAGCAGGTTAAACGTTTGAAAAACAAATCCGATCTCTTTGTTTCTTATTTCTGCCAGCTGGTTGTCTATCAGTTTGCTTACATCCTTGTCATTCAGAAAATATCCACCAGAGGAAGGACTGTCGAGACATCCTAAAATGTTCATAAGGGTAGACTTACCGGAACCCGAAGGACCCATCAGGGCAAGGTATTCGTTCTTAAAGATAGACAAAGAAACTGAGCGCAAAGCTCTTACAACCTCAGTACCTACCCTGTAATTTTTCGATAATTTTTCTAATCTTATCAATTCCTGCTTCATCTGTATTTAGTTTAGTGCCATGGGCAAAGTTATAAACATCCGGCCAACAACTGCCACTTTTATTTACTTATAAAAACCGGATATTGAAATTCTGTTTACTAAATGCCTGATCAAAAAATACGATCCCAAACCTGAACATATCGATCGTAACCGTAACATCAGGATGTCTTTGTATTCTTTTCCAACATTTTAGCATGGAGGCAGACCACCTGATATCATCAATCACTAAAACGCCGTCATTGGATATATGTTTTAAAAGTTGATGAAAATAATGCCATGCTTTTTCGCCCTGATGATCTCCATCCATAAAGATAAAATCATACTTTTTATCCGCTATAACGCTGCCTAAAATCTCTCCAAACTCCCCTGCATGCAATGAAGTGTTTTTCAATTTTGCATTAGAAAACCACTTTTTTGCCATCTGAGCGATGGGTTCGGCACCTTCTAAAGTATCAATTTTTGCATTGGGATTGGCCAAAGCCAGATAAGAAGTTGTGATACCCAAACTCGTACCCATTTCAAGTAAATATTCACATTCAAAATACCGGATCATCCGAAAAAACAGACGACAGTCGCGTGGATTGTGCAACGAATTTTTTGCAATAGAAGAAACAGTTTGCTTTTTAATTTTCTGACTCCCTGGTTTATTGGGTTTTAAGCGGTTTCCGGCACCATAATCCTGAAAAACAACAACAGTATTATCAGCCAGCAACTCAGACCGGTGTTCTTCTGGTTGGTCCATCTCGGGCCGCTCAACATCAGCAAAAACACAATCTTTTAAAAAACCAAAAACAAATGGGCTATGGATACCATGCAGCTTTTTGCTGTGCCTGTACCAAATCAAAAACTCCCTGATCTGAAAAAATGCATGATATATGTATCGGTAAAACATAGTTGAATATATCGTTTAGTGAAGTTTTTTGTTCTGGATTATCATCATGCCAAACTTTTGAGTATTTCATGAAACTTTGTACCTCTCTCTTCAAAATTTTCAAACATATCATAGCTTGCAGCAGCAGGCGACAGAAGCAGCTTTTCTCCGGCCGGAGTGTTTTCAACAGCACAAACAACCGCTGCCCGAAAGTCATCAAACCAATAACTTTTTTTATCATTTTTATTTCCAGCCTGATCCCATAATATTTTCATTTTTTTGCCAGCATTACCCAGGAAAATAAGATTTGAAACCGGATAAGAGATGATGAAATTTATCAGTATCAAATAGTCAATCCCCCGATCATATCCGCCCAGTAAAAGGGTGTGCACCCGACCCAGGGTGGTCAATGCACTGATAGCAGACTCCGGTATTGTGCTGATAGAATCGTTATAACATTCCACCTTCTTGTATGTGCCAAGATACTGCAACCGGTGAGGCAAGCCTTTAAAAGTCTTTACACCCTGCTGTATTTGCTTCTCTGAAACATTGTTTAGCGCACATACCAGGGCAGCAGCCAGAATGTTGTTGAGGTTATGATCTCCCAAAAGAGGGGTTTGATCTGCCAGGTTTGTCCATCGCATTTTTATTTCTCCGGCACGGAGAAAAACATCCTTTTTTGATAAAAATGCAGATGCATCATTCGATATTGAACGAACCTGAAACCCAAAAACTTTCGCGGAAGTTGTACTTGTACTCACCATTGCTTTTATCAATTCACTGTCATTATTTATGATTAAGCAATCTCCTTTTTGTTGCCACCGGGCTATGTTATATTTTGCCTGCTGGTAGTGTTGGTACGATTTGTAATGATCCAGGTGTTCGGGAAAAAGATTAAGAATAACAGCCGTATGGGGCGAAAGTGTAACGGTTTCCAATTGGTGACTGCTCATTTCCAAAACGGCGATGGTATCAGGTAGCATTTTTTCGCATAAATCGAGAGGTGGAACACCCATATTTCCGCCAATCACTGTATTTTTCCCTGCGAGTTTAAGAATATGAAAGATCAGACTTGTAGTGGTGCTTTTGCCTTTGGTGCCGGTAATTCCGATGGTCTGTTTTTTAAAAAGTTCGAGAAATAACTGAGTTTGCGAACAAAGTTCACCGCCCCAAAAATCATCCTCAAAATGCTTCAGTGAGATACCAGGAGATTTGAAAACAAGCAGGTTTTTATTCTTTAGCGGCAGAATTTGATCCATGGTATCATAAAAAGCGACCTGTTGCTCATTCGGAAATGCTTTTCGAAAACGTTGCAAGGAAGAGGGATCTTCATCCAGACAATTTAAAGGCAGACCAGGCAGATATTTTCTCAGAAAACGAAAAGTAGAAATACCTTCTCTGCCCATACCCCATAAAACCACTGTTTTATCTTCCAACTTTTTTTCTAAAAACGCTCTGATCATTTTTTCAACCTATATAATTGTGAAAGAAAATCTTTTTTCGATAATCCGGTAAAAAACATTTTAATCTGGAAAATATGTAAGAGATAAAATGGGTGCTCTTGCTGATGCTATCTGCACACATCTTTGTATTTCAGGTTCAATTCTTTCAACAAGGCATCTCTCAACTCATCATTCAATGCATTTTCCGTATTCCAGTTTTTGAGCAATTGATTCATATCGTAAGAGAAGGAATTTTTCTTTAAATCTTTGTAGTGTGATAGCAAAACAGGCAACTGATCGTAAGTATTCTGTTTTAGTATGAAAGTAAGTGCAGCATTTACTTCGGCAATAGTACCCACGCATTCAAAAGGTTTTTCCGGTGCAAAACCAGTAAGTTGCTCCATTACGGGAATTAGTGTGATTCTCTCAAAAAGATCTTCTCCAAAAATATGAAAAAGTTGCTCCCTGGATACAAATGGAGACAACATGATATAGGTAAACAGACATTTGGAGCAATTGCAACACCATATATCTTTCTTACTTCCCACATTGCAACTCCTAAAGGCACTGAAATAAGAAGGTTGCGATGAAAAAATCCGTGCAATCTGCAATTCATTTAAAGGACGCAGAAAACTAAAATAATTGATTTCCCGGTTCATGAAATTATAGACATACCAACGAAAATCCTGCTCAAAATCAAAGGATTTTGAATATTGATGGTTGATCATGGTACCCGGAATGGTTGCTTCGTTGGCGCTGGATTCATTGGACAGTGCTATGTTTTTCTTCCGTGTTACCGAGCCGACGATCAGCAGTAAAAAGGCAAGCAATGCAGAAAAGGGCGTATGTCCATTCAGGAATCCCTTTTTATTCATTTTAAGCAGCAAAGGATCCAATGTGCGTGAAACCTCAAATACATTATTTTCCAAACCTGCTATTTCAATGCATCTGCGGGCTGCTTTTCCCGGATTGAGCACAAAGGCAGTATTGTTATCGTACAGTTTATTCAACAAACTCAATGTAACCGCCGAATCTTTCCCTCCCCCAACGGGAACGATAAAACCATTGGTAAAATCAACGTCTTTATTTTTGGCAAAGGGTCGTGGTGCCTTCAAAAATTCAAAATCAAACAATTGATCTTGTGTTGTTTGTATACCATTGACATGAAAAAACTCTCCCAACCCATTAAAAAATAATTTTTTCCACCAATCAATCTGCCCCTCTCTCAGCCGACGAGGCTGGATGGAGATAACTGGTGAACAAGTTGTTTTCCAGTAGCTGATCATTTCAACCATCCCCAGGTGAAAGATCAGATTTGAAAAATATTCTTCATCGAGATGATCAATATCTTTCTGACGAACGGGAAACTTATAAGTTGGGTAAAAATGGTATTCTTCACCTATATGGAAATGAAAAACCACGGATAGAATATTTTTTTTTACCTCCCAGCGAAAGCTTTCATAAATAAATTGTGGATATTCTTTTCTTAGGGATAAAAATTTGCGTTGTTGCTTACTTAGGGGCATTTATGATCTACTTTTTTTAATATACGATGGAGTTTTAATGGGTGTAAAAATAATGGATTATTACTGAACTGAAGAAGTATTTTTATTCATTCTACTTTAAAATCAGACAGGGTGAACCGAGCCATGACAAAAATATTGACAAACAGGCGGATGATTATAATTCGTGGCATAGACAAAAATATTGTAGTGGCTCGGTTCAAAAACGAGAATAACGCAATATTTGGCGTTTTCTTGCCAAGACTAAATAGTCAAACATCTGTCTGTTTTAAGACCCTGAATCCATAAAACTTCCTATATGTTGCTAATTTCCAATTTATTAAATGCGATCAAATTCCAGAGTAAAAAAGGAGAGTAATCCTGTATATATCTTAAAAAAAGGGACCTTGATAAAAACAGATGAACAACAAAACAATGCGATTTCGAATCAAACCTTTATCGAATAATTCAGTTTAGTTAAGGATACTATCAAATTGTATTGTTTTTTTTTGAATTTTGGAGTAGGGTCTAAAAAACCTTTGAGCGGTTGAAACCCCTCGAACTGGTTGCTAATTATCAGTTAGTGAGAAATAGCAGAATTGAATATTTGAGTTTTTTAAACTGTTCTCATTTTGGTAACAAAATAATGACAATTTATTTGCATTAAAAATTCCGTGAACATGATACCATGAAATCTTGTTTTCTAGTTAGAAGAGATCAAAAACCTCAAACATATCAAATATTCAACGACTTTAAAAATACTACAAAAGAAGATAATCAGTTTTTTAAGTATAAAATCTAAAAACCAAATCCGAATTAAAAATACCTCAACAAACCTTTTAAGTTATGTCACGAAAAATGATTCCATCTAAAGGAAGACTATTGATAAGCGAACCCACGCTCAAAGATTTTTATTTCAGCCGCAGTCTTGTTTTACTTGTAGAGCATAGTATAGAAAACGGGACTTTTGGTCTGATCATCAACCGTCCTGTTCATCTCAAACTGAATGAAGTTGTCAAAGACTTTCCTGAAAACAACTTCCCTTTGTATCTGGGCGGTCCGGTTCATCCTGACAGATTGTTCTACCTTCACACCCTGGGCGAACAGTTGCCAGGCAGCATGAAAGTATTTGGCGATATTTACTGGGGTGGCGACATCAGGAAACTCATGGAACTGATAGACCTGAATGTAGTAACACCCGAACAGGTAAAGTTTTTCATCGGTTATTCCGGTTGGGAAAAAGGACAGCTGGCGCGAGAGATGAAAGAAAAATCCTGGATCGTAAGTCAACCTTCCGCCAACATGGCATTGTCAAACCATCCGGAAAACATGTGGAGAAGCACATTGCGAAAAATGGGCAACGACTATGCTATCTGGTCTAATTATCCTGCTGATCCTATTCTGAACTAAACACAATAATCAGAGATTTAATGGATAATGGAAGAGTACTTTATTTTTTGATCTCTTCCAGATCGGAAGCCAAAAATGCGTCAGGGTTATCTCTGTCTATCTCATGAAAAGAAGAATAAAGAACTTTTCCGTCTTTTGCAGATAGGATAAACTTCCAGCACCTTTTGCCATAAAAATATTCTATTGTATCCTCAGGACCAATTTTATGCAAAAATGCTACATTTTCCATATCCTGATCAATGGCATTTTCAATTTCATCTTTTGTGACAAATTTTACGGTATAAGGATAAACCTTTTGAATCTTTTCCAGGGTATTGATCCCGGGTGCCACTTCTGACTCCAGCAACCAGAGTTCCATAGACTTCAACTGGTCATCTCTCATCTTCAGAAACTTTGAAAGTTTGAGCCTGTCAGTGGTTGTTTCCTCTTTGGCATATGTTTGCATAAACTTTACAAAGCCCCCTATCTTGTAGTAATAATTATGCGGATTTGCCTCTCTGTAGCAAAGAGGAACAGAACCCAGGTCGGGCATCCTCTCGAAATCCCTTTTTTTATTACCCATCACAAAATTGATGAATTCATACACCTCGTCCATATTATTCTGCTTTATATTGGCCAAAATCATAAAAGAATAATTTTCATTGGTGCGCTTGCGGTGAAACTCATCATAAGTAATAAACTCTACAGGCGTTAATGTCCAGTGGTTTTCTATGGCAGCACGCATTTTTTCATTGAATTTGGTGAAAGGGTCCTTGTCTTTAACAATATATGTGGTGCTCTCATAAAACTTTTTAAATTCTTTTTTCCGGGCCGGACGAACCTGCGCCACGAGTTGGTTGGCAAGAAATAAAACCAGCAAAAAGGTTACAATTCTTTTCATCATGTTTCGTTTTTTAAATGATTATTTGAAGAAAATATTTTTTCAAAAAGAGCAAAAGGTGTTGAATATCAATAGGACTTAAATAAGTAAACCCATATTATGTATTCATAAAACGTAGAAGCAAATTCATAATTTTATATCCGTCAAAAATAAAACAATCATGCATGGAATATATCCGTAAAACACACAAAGATCAAAAAGGACATATACATAATTTTGCCTGTTTTAGGGAATTAAAAAGCAGGTATCGGGCAACACAATTTTTTTGATAATCTATTGCTAACTTTATGCTTCTGAATTTAAAAAAAGAATATAGTGAACCGGGCCATGACAATAATATTGACATACAGGCAGATGATTAGATTTCGTAGCATGGACAAAAATACAAAACCGGAGTTTTGGCGAGCT
>CAZPVB010000146.1:8324-9928 GCA_964589855.1 uncultured Bacteroidales bacterium | reverse complement strand
GCTGAAACGCTTCCCCATTTTTCACCGGATGGAACCAGGATCGCTTTTACGGCGCAATACGACGGCAACACCGATGTTTATGTCGTACCTTTTGAAGGAGGACAACCCACCCGGCTTACTTTTCACCCGGGTAGCGATCAGGTTATGGGATGGACGCCTGATGGTGAACACATCCTATTTGTATCTGCAAGAGAAGGAACCCCTACGCGTGAATCCAGGTTTTACAAAATTCATCATACGGGCGGGATGCCCCAACCTTTGCCAGTACCCAGAGCCGCCAGCGGTCAAATCTCGCCCGACGGTAAACACATAGCCTACCAGGAAGTAAGTCTGGTGGACCCTGAATGGAGAAATTACCAGGCTGGACAGGCAAAACCCATCTGGATCATGAACCTCGAAGATTATTCGCTGCAAACCACCCCTCAGGCCAATTCTGAGCGGCATCTGAAACCGGTATGGTTAAATAACAAAGTTTACTTCCTTTCCGAACGCGACTTTGCTTCCAACATTTGGTCTTTCGACCCTGGTTCGGAAGAACTCAAACAGGAAACTTTCCATACAGATTTTGATGTGAAAAATCTTAGCAGCGGAGCAGGTATGATCATTTACGAACAAGGTGGAATGCTGCACACGCTTGATCCTGAAAGCGGAGAACGTCAAACCCTCAGCATAACCGTCAGGGGTGATTTCAACCATGCACGTATCAGATGGGAAGATGTACAACCCGGCAATCTCACTAACGCCTCCTTATCTCCCACCGGGCAAAGAGCACTTTTTGAATATCGTGGCGAGATTATTACTGTACCCAAAGAAAAAGGCAACTGGCGAAACCTAACACAAACAAGCAATGCTGCTGACCGGTATCCTGTATGGTCTCCCAAAGGAGATCAGATTGCATGGTTTTCTGATGCTTCAGGCGAGTATCAATTGATCATCGGTTCGCAGGATGGCAGTGAGATAACCAAAACCATTCAAATACAAGATCCTTCTTTTTTCTTCCGCCCGGCATGGTCTCCTGATGCAAAATACATCAGTTTTACTGATACACATCTCAACCTTTATTTTGCAGATGTAGAAAGTGGCGAAGTAACATTGATTGATACCGACCGGTTTGTAAGACCTGAGAGAACAATGAACCCGGTTTGGTCGCCAGATAGCAAATGGATTGCCTATGCACATACTCTCGACAATCTATTTAAAGCCATTGTGGTATACAATGTAGAAACCAATCAACGTATTCAGATAACAGACGGAATGTCTGATGCCATTACACCCGTTTGGGATGAATCGGGCAAATACCTGTACTTTCTGGCCAGCACCAACTACGGATTGAATACCGGTTGGTTGGATATGAGCTCGTACAATCAACCCGTGACACGTGCCCTTTATGCAGTTGTACTCAACAATGAAGACCCTTCCCCCCTTTTACCGCAAAGCGATGAGGAAAAAGAAAATGAATCTGAAGAAGAAGAGAGCAAAAAGGATAGAAAAAATAATGATAAAGATGAAGAATCTGAAGAGACCGGGATCACTGTAAAAATAGATGAACAGGGAATTATGCAACGGATTATTGCCGTTGACATTCCTGAAAAGAACTACACAGG
>CAZPVB010000146.1:0-8224 GCA_964589855.1 uncultured Bacteroidales bacterium | reverse complement strand
GAGGGATGGAGATTACAACGCGATTTTTTGTATGTTGACAATGTGCATGGAGCACCATGGGATGAGATTTACGACTGGTATAAACCCTGGGTTGAACATGTCCGCCATCGCCGGGATTTGAACTATATCATCGAGATCATGGGTGGTGAAGTGGCGGTTGGTCATTCTTACACTTATGGAGGCGATCTCCCTGATGTGGAACAAATACCAGTAGGATTGCTGGGAGCAGATTTTTCATTGGAAAACGGTTTCTACCGCTTCAAAAAGATCTATACAGGCGAAAACTGGAATCCCGGTCTGACCTCTCCCCTGTCTCAACCAGGTATCAATGTAAAAGAAGGTGATTATCTGTTAGAAGTCAATGGTAAAGAGGTAAATACCAATGCTAATCTTTATGAGTTTTTCGAAGGTACCGCCAACAGGCAAACACAGCTAAGGATAAATGATGAGCCCACCCGGGATGGGTCGGAGTTGATCACTGTTGTGCCGGTTAGCAGTGAGTACCGTTTGCGCATGATGGACTGGGTGGAAGGCAACCGGAAAAAAGTAGATGAGGCAACCAACGGCCAGATCGCTTATGTTTATGTGCCCAATACAAGCGGGCTGGGTTATCAGTTTTTTAACCGGTATTATTTTGCCCAACAAGACAAAAAGGGAGTAATTATAGATGAAAGAAACAATGGTGGTGGTTCTGCCGCAGATTATATGATCGATGTAATGTCTCGCAAGTTGCAGGGATATTTCAATTCCAAAGCAGCCGACCGCGTCCCCTTTACAACCCCTATGGCAGGCATCTGGGGTCCTAAAGTAATGCTTATCAACGAACGTGCAGGTTCGGGAGGCGATCTTCTCCCCTATATGTTTCGTAAATCAGAATTAGGACCCCTGATTGGCACCACCACCTGGGGTGGATTGGTCGGAATCTGGGATACCCCTTCCTTTATTGATGGTGGGCAGATGATGGCACCCCGCGGCGGATTCTTTGATACGGATGGAAACTGGGCAGTGGAAGCAGAGGGGGTAGCACCCGACATTACCATAGAACAAAACCCAAAAGCTGTGATCAATGGCAATGACCCTCAGCTGGAAAGAGCAGTGGAAGAAGTGCTGAAACTTCTTGAAACAGAATCCATTGAACTTAAACCCGAACCCGAGCCACCTGTAAGATACAGAAGACCAGAACCTAAAGACTGACAGAATTTCCGTTTACAGGGAGATTTCAGTGCTATGATCTGAAAAATTATTAAAATGGGATAAAACCTGAAAAATAGTGAAACCGGGAAAAATTGATAATTCTATTTTTCCCGGTTTTTTTACCTTCATTCATCAGAAATTGCAAACAGAATATAAAGTATGTTGTTTTGCCTTCAATACATGTTTATATTTGCATTCTTTTTTTTACCCATTTGCCAAAAACTAATTTTTTATGCCTGTAAATATACCCGGTAACCTTCCTGCCATCAACATTCTGAAACAGGAAAATATTTTTGTGATGGAGACCCAAAGAGCGCTTCAGCAAGATATTCGACCCTTAAGAATCGCTTTATGCAACCTTATGCCGCTTAAGATCATCACAGAAACAGATTTTATCCGTTTGCTCTCCAACAGCCCGCTTCAGATTGAACTGGAGTTTTTTTACATGGACAAACATGAATCGAAAAACACCTCCCGCGAGCACATGAATATTTTCTATAAAACTTTCAACCAGATCAAAGACCAACGGTTCGATGGTTTGATCATTACCGGTGCACCTGTTGAACTCATTCCTTTTGAAGAAGTGGATTACTGGACAGACCTTCAAAAGGTGATGGACTGGAGCAAAACACACGTTACCAACACCTTGCACATCTGCTGGGGTGCCCAGGCTGGGTTATACCACCACTACGGCATCGGTAAATACAATCTCAACGCTAAACTTTTCGGAGTATTCGAACACAAAATCACCCAACCAGGACTCCCTCTTTTCCGGGGATTTGATGATGTATTTCTTGTTCCCCATTCCAGATACACCGAAACCCGCCTGGAGGATATCAGATCACATCCAGAACTTATGCTCCTTTGTTATTCGGATAAAGCAGGAGTTAATGTTGTCGCATCCCGCGATTTCAGGCAAATATTTGTTACCGGCCATTTTGAATACAATCCCGAAACATTAAACCAGGAATACGTCAGAGACAAAAACAAAGGGATTGACACCCCATTGCCCGAAAATTATTTCCCAAACAACAACCCGCAAGCAGAACCCTTTGTAAGATGGAGAGCAACGGCAAATTTATTTTTTATCAACTGGCTCAACTATTATGTTTACCAGGAAACACCGTATGAATGGTCGTAAACTTTGATCATCATGCCTTTCTTTTCTAAATAGTCTTAGCAAGAAAACTCATTATTTTTACATGTGCCTGATAAGAAAGCGACAAGTGCAAGGCTTGCGATGACTGAAAAACAGGAGTTTACTTTTTGTAAATGACTGTTCTGAAGGCGAGCCTATCGCAGCAATTGGCGTTTTCCTGCAAGCACTCAATAATCCTTCATCACCCTGATGAGTGATTATCTCCCTTTCATGCCCAACATCCCTTATACATATTGGCTTGTAAATCTCACTGTTGCTCCTGGGGTGGAATTCCAGGTATTGAACCGATCATTCTTTTCAGACTTCTGTTGCGGGTAAGCCTCTAAAATCAAAAAATATCACAAATACTTTGTCTACGATAAATTTCGTAGTACATTTGCTACGATAAATATCGTACTATGGAAAACAACAAAAAACATTCCCCCACTGAGAGCGAATTAGAGATACTTCAGATATTGTGGGAAAAAGGCAGCGCCACTGTGCGTCAGGTGCATGAGGTATTGGAACAGGTAAAAAATACCGGTTATACCACTACCCTCAAAACCATGCAGGTAATGACAGACAAAGGGTTGTTGAAGCGCAACACTGAATCCCGCATTCATATTTACACACCTTTATTAACACTTGAAAAGACCCAAAACACTTTTCTTGAAAAGATGATGCGCGGTCTGTTTAAAGGCAATGCCAAACGATTGGTAATGGGTGCTTTAAATCATAAAGAGATTTCGCAGGAGGAGTTGCAGGACATCAAAGCCTATTTGGAAAATTTTGAAACCAGAAAATCATGAGCATAATCGAAAATCTTTCCTCGCCATGGGTAAATGCCCTGGTATGGACACTGGTGCATTCATTATGGCAAATTCTTTTGATTGCCATAGTGTTAAAAATCTGCTTACTGCTGGCAAGGAAAGCATCCGCCAAAATCAGGCATGCATTTACAGTTTCTGCTATTATCCTCCTCCCTTTGGTTGGGTTTGCCACTTTTATCAATCAGTATATGATTTATAAAAATGCTCAAACCATTGCTTACATTGAGTTTCCCAAAATGGTTAGTATAAACATGCAGGAAAATACGCATTGGTTTATGGTGCAAAAAACCATTCCGGGAACATTGCGTTTTGTAGAAAATTACACAAATGAGATATTCTGGATTTATCTTGCAGGAATATTCATTATTACCATTATTTACACCCTATCATTGCTTGATGTATGGAAACTAAAAAATCGCGATGTGCTGAAAGTTCCAGATACCTGGCAACCCGTTATTGACAATATGCAGGAAAAATTCGAAACATATTTCCGGGATAAGATTGCCCTTTCGGCACTCACCTCCATCCCTGTCGTTGCCGGGTTTTTCCGTCCTGTTATCCTGTTTCCTGCTGCCATAGCCGGTTCTTTATCGCTGGATGAAGTAGAGCACATTTTATTGCATGAATTGTATCATATAAAATGTAAAGATCATTATATCAATGCAATAAAGTTCATTACCGAGATACTTTTCTTTTATCATCCTCTCACATGGTGGATTTCATCCGAACTAAAAAAAGAGAGAGAAAACCGGGTAGATGAGTGGGTAGTAGCCCATAGCAATCAACCGTTGCAATATGCAAATACACTCTTCAAACTCGAACAAAAGCGCAACCACAACAGACTTGCATCTGTAGCGGCAAGTTATTCTCAAACCAGTTTATTCACACGTATTAAAAACATTTTGCACATGAAAACAAGAAACATCAAACCCCTGGAAAAATCCATCCTGACCATCATCGTATTTCTGGCAATAGGATCTTTGGCATGGTTAAACCCTCCCGCGTTCCTGGTAATGGCAGACGATCAGCATCCCGCTGACCAGGAGCACAAAAAACAAACCCAATGGGTATCAACCGAGGTAAACGACCATCAAAATGAACATTCAGAAAACCTTATGGCTGTAGAATCATCTGCCACTGAAAAAACAGAAAAATCCGTACCTGAAAAAATAGTTATGCAAGACGGAAAATCTATAGCATGGGAAGAACTATCTGAAGAAGACAAGCAGGAAATAAGAAATGCTTTGAAAGAAGCAAGCATTGCGCTTGAAAAAGCGAACAAGGAGATGGCAGAAAAATTTCAGTCGGAAGAGTTCAGGCAACAAATGAAAGAACTGGATCAAACCATCAACAAAGAGTTGAAAACAGCACTCAAAGAATCAGAAAAAGCAATGAAAGAAACGATCCAGTCCGGGGAGTTTCAGAAAGAAATGGAAAAAGCACGACAGGAGATCCGCAAGGCAATGGAGCAGTTGGATTCTGAGGAATTCAGGCAGGAGACGCATCAGGCAATGAAGGAGGTGCAAAAAGCATTGAAAGAATCACAGGTTGAAATACAAAACGAATGGAAGAGTGAAGCGTTTCAGCAACAAATGAAAGAGGTTGAAGAGGAAATAAAAAAAGCACTGCAGGATGTCAATAAGGAATTAAATTCTGAAGAATTGAGACAAGAATTGAAAAACATAAAATATGAAATGCAAATATCAGAAGAGGAGTGGAACAAGATGTGGAATGATGAAGATTTCCAGCAAGACATGCAGGAATTATCCAGTACAATGGGAGTAATGTTTGAGGTACTGGGAGAAATGGATTGGGCAGGTCTTGGTGAAAATATGGGAATGCTGATGGAAACACTGGCTGGCATGGGAAATATGATGATCGATTCTGTTGTTGAAACCTTAGATACATTGGATACAGAGCAATATTAACATATATCATGAAAGCATTTTTTATCATAAAAAGACCCTGAAGAAATGTTTCTTCAGGGTTTATTATAATCTTATCAATCAGCAGTTGTTAGTTATCCGGCTTAACTACCAAGGGTTGCCACCATTACGGCTTTAATTGTATGCAGTCGGTTCTCTGCCTGATCAAAAACAACAGAATGATCAGATTCGAAAACATCCTCTACCACTTCCATACCATCTAAACCGAATTTCTGATAAATCTCTTCTCCAATGGTAGTTTCCCGGTTATGAAAAGCAGGCAGACAATGCAGGAATTTCACATCCGGGTTGCCGGTTTTTGCGATCACATCCATGTTCACCTGGTAGGGTTTCAACAGTTTGATACGCTCTTCCCACACACTATCGGGTTCACCCATAGAAACCCAAACATCCGTATAAAGAAAATCGCAATCTTTCACAGCCTCCTCAACATGATCTGTAATGGTAATTTTTGCTCCTGTGTGTTGAGCAATATCTCTGCATTGTTTTACAAGATCTTCAGCAGGTTGTACTTCTTTGGGTGCGGCGGCTCTAAAATCTATTCCCATTTTTGCAGCACCCACCATCAGAGAGTTTCCCATATTGTTTCGGGCATCGCCCAAATAACAGAATTTAACCTGGTGGAGAGGTTTATCGGTATGCTCCATCATGGTTAAAAAATCGGCCAATATCTGGGTGGGATGAAACTCGTTGGTCAATCCGTTCCATACAGGCACCCCTGAATATGCAGCCAACTCTTCTACTTTGGTTTGTGCAAATCCACGGTATTCAATGCCATCATACATTCGTCCCAGTACCCGGGCAGTATCTTTCATCGATTCTTTTTTGCCGATTTGGCTACCCGTTGGCCCCAGGTAAGTAACCCTTGCTCCCTGATCACAGGCAGCCGTTTCAAATGCGCAGCGCGTGCGAGTACTGTCTTTTTCGAAGATCAGGGCAATGTTTTTCCCGGTAAGCTTTTGCTTTTCATACCCGCCATATTTGGCTTTTTTCAAATCCAGGGATAGATCGAGTAAAAATCTGATCTCTTGCGGCGTAAAATCCAGCAATTTTAAAAAACTTCTGTTTCTAATATTGAATGCCATAATGTAATTATTTTGAATAGGTTATAGAAAGATTTAATTTCAGATTCTCTGATTGTCTGTAATGCAATCCACCATTTGAAATGGATGATGCAAAATTAAGCATAAATAACGGTTCCTGATCCCAAACTATTGAGTTGAGAAGCTTCTGTTATAATGGCTTCTTTGCCGGTTTTCTCAACAAATTCAAGACAAGCCCTTACTTTGGGTGCCATGCTGCCCTCGGTAAATTGCCCCTGAGAAAGGTATTCCTTCATTTCCTTTACAGAAACCTTTTCGAGTTTTTTCTCATCGGGTTTGTTGAAATTGATAAACACATTGGAAACATCGGTAAGAATAATAAATTCATCTGCCTTTATTTTGGTTGCCAGTAAAGATGAAGCCAGGTCTTTATCTACCACAGCATCAATACCGATTACCTTACCTTTATCATCAAAATAAGCAGGGATGCCGCCCCCTCCTACTGCCACCACGATAGAACCTTCGCGAGCCAACCGCTCTACATCTTTCCAGGAAGGAATATGCAGCGGTTTGGGAGATGCCACTACCCTTCTCCATCCACGTTTTCGTGGGTCTTCATGAAATACCCAACCCTTTTCAGATGAAAGTCTGTCGGCCTCTTCGCGGGTATAAAACGGACCTACAGGTTTTGTCGGGTTTTGAAATGCAGGATCGTTTTTATCAACAATAACCTGCGAAATCAGCGCTACACTATTACGCTGTATACCATTTTCGCCCAATACATTGCGCATTTGTTGCTCTATCATAAAACCAATAGAACCCTGTGTTTCGGCCACGCAAAAATCAATTGGCTGAGCAGGAAGACCATACATTTTGTTCCCTGCATCGTGCTGCAGCAAAACATTGCCTACCTGTGGCCCGTTGCCATGAGCAATCACAATATTCTGATTCTGTTTCACCATGTCAAGAAGGTGTTTGCAGGTGTCATAAACATTTTGTTCCTGCTCATCGATGGTGCCTACCTGATCGCCACGTAAAAGGGCATTGCCACCAAAAGCTATTACAGATAATTTTTTCATGTTTTTTTGTGTTTTGAAATCATATAGATAAATGAACAAATACTTTCCTGTTTAAAAGTTTTGCCAGGTAAATTTTATATAGAAAAATTCAATCGTTGAATCTGTGAAAAAGGAAGGGGAAAACCGGATAGAACGGCCTCACTTTACCCGCAACAGCCGGTCGGGTATGTCAGATGGAAATAAAATAAAACAATCCGGAAAACCTCGGTCGGGATACATATATTTTATTTTTTTTTAAAATTTTTATTTACCATAGCAAAACTATAAATATTTCCCGACATAACGACCTTTGAAGACAAAAAATAAGCAAATATTTATGGTTGTTGAACCCGTTCAAAAACTGAAAAAATGATAGGATAAGCATTAAAATAACTCTATCAGGAGAAGACAAAGAGCCACAGGCAGGGAAATTCCCTTACAGGCTAAGAATCATGGCATTTATACAACCCCATAAAAACTCAAAAAGCAGGGAGTATTATCCCCTGTATTACAAAATAAATGATACGATACATTTAATCGGGATACATAAATAGTAAACAGGGCAAACTCGGAAAATTCGCAAGCATTTTGGAAGGTAATCCCGTTTTCACAAGCTATTATCCGCAACGAACACTAATTCTAAACATCCCGCTTCTATCGCCGACAGTCAAATTCGAGATTACCTTGTGTTGCAACGCGAAAAATCGGCATCGCACCAGGATAGTCTGATCAATGCTTTTAAGTTTTTCTTTGAAAAAGTACACAATCAAGCCCTGGCAGATAATTTCGTGGTGAGGCCCCGAAAAGGTTTTTATCTGCCCGATTATTTTACCCAGCAGGAAATATGGGCCATGCTGCAGACTACTGAGAATGTGAAGCACAAGTTGTTGATCTCCCTGATTTATACAGCCGGTTTGCGGCGCAAAGAAGCACAAAACCTGCGTCTGCCCGATGTTATTGTAAAACGTAACCTGGTGCTGGTAAAAGATGCCAAAGGAAACAAAGACCGGTACAC
>CAZPVB010000145.1:0-10395 GCA_964589855.1 uncultured Bacteroidales bacterium | reverse complement strand
AATAATGCAACCCAAAAGCACTCATAGCGGTTTGTGCCAGTTTTAGCGCCTCCTGCCTGTCCTGGTTTTCGAGTGCCTGAGCCAACCTATCAGAGTTTTCAAACCATTCACCCGCTTCCAAAGCATCTTGTTGCAGGCGAACCATCTCATCCTGAATAAATCTTGCACTTACCTGTATTGTTTCATCAAAATAAGAATTTAATTGATTGTTGGTAGTGCGGTAAATAAAAAATATGATCAGTAAAAACAACAGTACATTTAGCGCGTTTTGGCTAAAAAACAATTTAAAACGGATGCTTTTAGACCGGAAATAATTGGAAAAACTGGAATTTGACATAGGTTGTGAGTTTTAATTTATTGAATGTTATTCAATATTGTTTTACGTAGTAATAAGTATTTTTAGCGGACTCAGGATTTGTGTGGTTGAATTGGTTGGTTACCGCTTTAACTTTTTGCTCTTTAAGGGTTCTTGTATTTTTGTAATACTGGTTAATCTCATGTTTACACCTTCTGTTTTTAAACTTTATTTTAATTCTTTATATATGCAAAAATCAGCATATTATTAATCTGAAAAAACCGTATTTTACGGAAAGAAAAATCAGCATACCACGGAAAAAAAGAACCCGCTGCCAGTCAGCAGCGGGTTCCATCCAAAAACATGTGGCAGTCACATGATCTCTTATTTTCCGGGATCAGAATAAGCTAATGGCGATCTCGGCAGATGCCTGATTCAGGGAGGGATTAAACCCAATTGTTCCCACAACCGGGATCAAAATATCATTGAATGCCAACACCCGGGTTACTTTCAAACCCACATTCACCAGATCGAAAGCATTATCGCCGTATAGCGATACGTCGTCATCCGCCTGAAAAGCAAAGCCGGCCGCCACGAAAGGTTCTACTTCGAAAGTTTCCCGGGTAAAAGGCACACCCATTTGCAGATAGGAGGAATAACGATTGGTTCCATTGGCATTACGATCGTTGCCATACACAACAGTAGCCAGCATAACTTTTAAAGGCATTATTTCTTTCATGTCATACACCACCGAAAGATCTGTAATATGATTGGTTTCATCGCTTTTCAGGTTAAAATAATCCGCATTGGATAAACCCGTAAAATTAAAGATGTCGAGCAAAGTGACCTGAAAATTATTTTTGGCGAAACTGATGATCTGTGATACTTCCCGGTAATCACCGTCAACAGAAAGCCCGGCCCAGGTAAATACCGAAAAACCATCGTTATGGTAACCTATCATGGGTGCGGTTACAAAACCATTGCTAACGCGCAATCCTCTCCAGTAATGCATGTTTTTAACATCAAGGTTTACATCAAAACGCCCCTGCGCTTTTGCCTGCTCTACCGCAAAAGAAAACAGGATAAACCCGGCCAGCAAAATTCCGGATAGATAATTTCTAAACATAATAATCTTTTTTAAAATGAATAAACAAGACATACTTTTCTCATGATGCAAAAAAAGATGCAACAATAATGGAGAAATTATACTTTTGGGAAAGTTTCACGAACCTTTCCCAAATAAATTCAGATCGCAGGCATCAAAAAAACTGAATTGAAAAAAGCATGTCGTTACAAATAATGAAGATAAAAATGAATTATTGGAGAGCGATATGAAGCGCTGCAGCCAAAACCGCTCCCAGGGATGGACCCAGAATTGGAACCCAGGCATAGTGCCATCCACTGGACCCCTTTCCTTTGATAGGCAGAATAAAATGAGCAATTCGGGGACCCAAATCGCGGGCCGGATTGATAGCGTATCCGGTAGCACCTCCCAACGACATTCCAATACCTACCACAAGAAGTGCTACAGGCAATGCACCAATAGAACCCAGACCAATTTTGGCGTTGGCGAGGGTGGATGCTTCAATGGATGGATCTACAAAATGAAAGATCACATAAACCAGGATAAAAGTACCTACTACCTCCGAAACCATATTGTAAAACCTGTGAGGAATGGCAGGCATGGTACTGAAAATAGCCAATTTGCCATCAGCATTATCCGTAACATCAAAATGTGGTTTAAAGAAAAGGTACACAATACACGCCCCTATAAATGCACCCAGTACCTGAGCCAGAATATAACCGGGAACACTAACCCATTCGAACATACCGGCGGTGGCAAGTCCTAATGTAACAGCAGGATTGATATGCGCTCCGGAGTGCGGACCGGCAACAATAACAGCCAAAAAAACACCCAACCCCCATCCAAAAGTGATGTTGACCCATCCTGCCCCCTCTGCTTTCGATTTTTTTAATATCGAATTGGCAACCACTCCCCCTCCCATAATAATCAGGATCGCTGTGCCAATAATTTCATAAATAATTGCTTTTTCCATTGTTCAATAGTTTTGATAACGACAAATAATTTAACAGATTCTACTTGTAAAAAGATTTCTTCAATACCGGAACAGATTGATCATTGAATCCAGTTCTTAGCTCTTTCCACAGCATCCAGCCATTTTTTGCTGATTATAGATTTTTCCTCTTCCTTCATTTTGGGCTCAAAATGTTGATCGGGTTGCCATTGCTTTTTGATCTCATCAATGTTTTGCCAAAACCCGGTTGTCAATCCAGCCAGATAAGCCGCACCGAGCGCAGTGGTTTCAATAATTTTAGGGCGTACAACCTGCGTGTTGAGAATGTCTGCCTGAAACTGCATCAGCAGATTATTTGCAGAAGCGCCACCATCAACACGCAGTTGTTTTACCTCCATGCCGGTATCGCGCTGCATAACGCGCAACACATCCATGGTTTGAAAAGCAATACCCTCAAGCGCAGCCCGTGCAATATGAGCGCGCGTGGTGCCACGGCTAATACCCATCATCAAGCCGCGGGCATACTGATCCCAGTGCGGAGCGCCCATGCCTGTAAGGGCAGGAACAAAGTAAAGGTCTCCGCTGTCTTTCACCTCAGATGCCAGTTTTTCTATTTCTGATGAAGAGTTGATGATGCCCAATCCATCACGCAACCACTGTACAACTGCTCCCGCAATAAAAATACTCCCTTCCAGGGCATAAGTTGTTTTCCCGTTGATCTGCCAGGCAATGGTAGTTACCAGATTGTTTTTAGAAATAAAAGGTTTTTCTCCCGTATTTTTTAAGATGAAGCACCCTGTGCCATAAGTATTTTTCACCATTCCCTCATCCACACACATCTGCCCGAAAAGTGCAGCCTGCTGGTCGCCCGCAATACCTGCTATCGGTACTTTAGAGGCAAAAAATGTTGTATTGGAGTGATCGTAGATCTCACTGCTTGAAGCCACCTCCGGCATCATAGAACGGGGTATGTCCATCAGTTCGAGCATTTCATCATCCCAGTCAAGTTCTGTAATGTTGTACAACATCGTACGGCATGCATTTGTAACATCGGTAATGTGGGTGCGACCCTGAGTGAGTTTCCAGATCAGCCAGCTGTCAACCGTTCCAAAAGCAAGTTCTCCTTTTTCTGCTTTTTCACGGGCACCTTCCACATTGTCAAGAATCCATTTTATTTTGGTACCGCTGAAATAGGCATCTATTACCAATCCGGTTTTTTCTCTGATCTTTTCTGCCAACCCACGTTCTTTTAACTCATCGCAGTACCCGGAGGTTCGGCGGTCTTGCCAAACGATGGCATTGTATACCGGCTTGCCGGTTTTACGATCCCATACAATGGTTGTTTCACGTTGATTGGTAATGCCAATACCTGCCACATAAGTACCATTGATGCCCAGTTTCGACATCGCCTCTGCTGCAACAGAAACCTGCGATGACCAAATTTCATTGGGATCATGCTCTACCCAACCTGTCTGAGGAAAGATCTGTCGAAATTCTTTCTGTGCCACAGAACGAATATTTCCCTGATGATCAAAAAGCAATGCTCTTGAACTTGTAGTGCCCTGATCAAGGGCCAAAATAAATTTTTCCATAAATGCTTGTTTTGAAAGGTGAAAAATAGAATAAATTATCTTTTCTTATTTTGATAATATGATTTGAAAAACCATACATTCTATGCAGGAACCGGTAGATCAATTGTTTCCTTCGGAATAAAAAGTGAGACTGGCACCCGTTATTTTATCCGGCTTTATCTGTTTAAAATTTTCCACAATTAATATTAGAACGCTGATGATGCTGATTTTAAAGATAATCGCTGATGGAAAAAATCTGCAAGTTCACCAAGACTATCCATTTCAGATCATCGAGGTTTACCCTGAAACGAATGGCAAAGAATTCGTAGATTTTTCCAAGTATTCCTTTTTTAGTTTTGGACCTCTTCGGGTTTACAGCAAAGATATTTCTCGGCCATTTTTGTAAAGTTTTTCACTTGCTGCTCTTCCCACTCTTGGTCGCGATGGAGTTCTTTGGCGATGATGGATGTTACTACAGCAGCAACCCTTATAGATTCACGTGCATCGAGAAACAAACAACGGATACGACGGGCAAGAACATCTTCCGTGGTGCGTGCCATCTCTTCTCGAACTGCCCATACCACCTGTGCTTTCATTAATGGCAGAGATTCGCTGATCATCTGATCCATCCCGGATTCTGACCTTGCAAGTTCAAGAATCTTTTCCTTGTCGGTGCCATAAACATACATAGGATCATTCAGGTCGATATCAGTTTTGTATCCGTGTATTTTAAAATTTCTTGTTTTAGATTGGGTTTTTTTCCAGTTTTTCACTTTCTCTACTTTGGCAACCATATCTTCTGCCATTTTCCTGAAAGTGGTCCATTTACCTCCAATCATGGTAAAAAGATGCGAGTCAGACACTACAATTTTATGACTTCTGGATATTTCTTTCGTTTTGGAACCATCCTCCTTAGGGGCTGCCAAAGGTCTTAATCCGGCAAAAATGCTCAGCACATCTGTTCTTTTGGGTGCTTTTACCAGGTACTTTCCAGCTGTTTCAAGAATAAATTTAATTTCTTCTTCCAGGGCAACGGGTTCAATAGCAGGTTTATCCATAGGAGTATCGGTGGTACCCACCACTACTTTGCCATGCCAGGGCACTGCAAAAAGAACACGTCCGTCATCGGTTTCCGGTATCATGATGGCATGATCGCCCGGCAGGAATGATCTGTTGAGTACCACATGTACCCCCTGACTGGGACGGATTGTTTTTCTTGAACCAGGTTTGTCCATCTGCAAAATGCTGTCGGCAAAAACCCCGGTAGCATTGATCACGGCTTTGCCTTTAACTGTATATGCTGTACCTGTTTCCTCATCCTCAAAAACAACCCCGTTGATTTTCCCCTGCTCAGATCTTGTCAGTTGCTTCACCGCAGCATAATTAAGCACATGTGCACCATTTTCAACGGAGGACTGAAGTACGTTTACAGCCATTCTCGAATCATCAAACTGTCCGTCTTTATAAACCACTCCAGCGGTCATGGTCTCCGGTTTCATCGTAGGTATTTTTTCCAGTGCTTTCTTTTTTGAAACCCGTTTTGATGCACCCAGACTTAAACTGCCGGCGAGCAAATCATACATTTTCAAACCAACGGTGTATTTCACTTCGTCGAACCAGCCAAAGGTAGGAATTACAAAATCCTGATTTTTGGTGATATGAGGAGCATTTCGAAGCAAACGACCCCGCTCCATGCATGCCTCCCTGACCAAGCCAACATCTCCCTGTGCCAGATAACGCACTCCGCCATGCAGGAGCTTGGTACTTTTACTTGATGTCGATTTTGTAAAATCTGTTTTTTCAAGAAGCAATGTTTTATAACCCCGGGTAGATGTTTCCAGGGCAATTCCTATTCCGGTGGCACCTCCACCAATCACGATAAAATCATATTCATCGTTGAATTGCTCAATTTGTTGTAAAATTTTTTCGCGCTGCATACTGTTTTTGGATTTTAAATAGTTAAAATATACGAAACTTTTGACACAGCAATATTAAATATTTATTGTCAGAAAAACAAGTTTCCGTAATTTTTTTGTTTCGTTTTCTTTCTTTTTGTTACTATTTTAATTTGATCTTATTCTGAATAAAAGATAAAACACCGGTTTTTAGCGGCATTAGAGATTTTTTCCATAAGAAGAAAAATCTGCTGATGGTCATGTTTTTTCAACATAACTTTCGGTAATGAAATGAATTTGAAAAAAATTTGGTAAGTTTGATGCATCAAAAAACAACAAGAATATGGCATTGAGCATAGCAGAAAGACATCAACTAATAATCAGCAAATTAAAATCCGATGGATTTGTCAATGTAAGCCAGCTCAGTAAAGAACTGAAAGTATCTTCGGTTACAATCCGAAAGGATTTGAAACTTTTAGAAGACAGAAAACTTCTTTTTCGCACCCATGGGAGCGCAGCACCCCAAAACCCTTACATCGCCGACAGACATGTGAGTGAAAAAGAAAAAATAATGGTGGAGGAAAAAAGGAAAATTGCCCAAAAAGCAGTTTCGATGCTCGAACCACACGACAGTATCATTTTGGCCTCCGGAACCACCATCAATGAATTGTCGCGCCAGATACAACCCCTTGAAGGACTTACACTGATATGTGCATCACTTACCGCATCACAGAACTTAACACTTGCCGGAAACCTTGATATTATGCAACTGGGGGGATTGGTCAGGAAAACCTCTTCATCTGTTGTAGGCCCCATTGCTGAAAAAATGCTTGAGGGGTTTTCGTGCAGTAAACTTTTCCTGGGCGCAGATGGTATCGATCCCGATTATGGCATAACCACCACCAATGCCATGGAAGCATCGCTCAACCAATGCATGATAAAGGCAGCACAAAAGATCATTGTACTGGCTGACGGTTCCAAATTTGGCAGACGTGGATTCGGTAAGATATGCCCTACAGAGCACATCGACACGATCATAACAGACACAAAAGCACCGGATCAGATTGTGGCAAAACTGCGGGAAAAAGGGATTGAAGTATGGCAGGTGTGATCAGTAAATTTGTATGCCCAGTATATCGCTTTGCTGTTTGAATATTTCTTTCAATGGATTGGCAACCCTCCTGATCTTACTTATGGAAGTAGCTTTCTCAAAGGAATCGCGCCACAAATCTTTTACAAACCCGGCAAAAGGTAGCGAGATAAAATAGAAAAGCGCCCAAAACCCGTTACCCGTAGTCAATCCTACAGCAAGAGATTGTAAAAGAAAAAACAGTGGATACAAAAAAATGGTAAGAACAAAATGTGCCGAACTGATAAACTGAGGGTCTTTCAATTTACCCCCAATAAACCTGATCAGTAACCGCGGTAAAAGGGTATTGAAAAAACCATACAAGAAAAACGGACTCGTAAGGAGTAATAAAAGATATCTTCCAAAATTTTTCAGCGGAGATTCTCTCATAAATCCTGCCTCATAAAGCAATACTTTCTGAGAATTGACCAATCTTTCTGATTCGAGGGCAGTTTGCTCAAGTACTTCCCTGTTCTCTTCAGATTCTTTGATTTTTTCCTGACATAAATCAATTAGTTTTTTCTGAAAATCAAATACATCTTTTTCTTTTCGACCTTTGGACCGTTGAATGCCACCGGCAATTTCGGTAATGATATCAATGGTTTTGTAGTTTACATCATCGTCAATGTGAAGGATCAGGGGTATCATTTCCTGTCGCAGCTTTTGCAGAAACATCGTGTAACTTTTGGCAGGATTTTTCTCGTATGCCTTTCTGAATCTCTTCAGGGGGAAAGGTTTACCAAAATGAATAAACAGATAACTTCCCCTTTTGTGGTGGTGTTGGTAGTTTAAACCTATCGGTTGAATTTCTATGGGTAAATTTTCACCTGAATCAAAAGCAGCCTGAAAACCGATCCTTGCAATTCCCTTTTTTAGGGGTCGTAGTCTTTTGCCAACCCCATGATCACCTTCTGGTAAAATACAAAAGCCATTTCGGTTTTTAAATATATCGATGGTTTTCTGAAAAACGGCATTGTTTTTTTGCACCTCCCCTATCCCGTCGCGTATGCGGTAAACCGGAAGAATTTTCAGGAAAGTAAGAATCTTGATGATGATCTTTTCCCGGAAAATATCCGATCTGGCAACAAATATAGGTTGCCATTTGAAAGAGGATAGCACGGCCAAGGCATCCATAAGTGAATTCTGATGGTTGGGGGCGAAAATAAGTGTTTTTTTAAGATCAACATTTTCTTTTCCATGGTATCTGATCTTGTAAAAAAACCTGAAAAAAGAATCAACATATCCTTTCAGTAAATGGTATCTCCACGAGAATTTCTCTATTTTCTCAAATTCATTTTTCATATATTTGCCTCCTGTTTGATCATTTGATCTTCTGGTAATGTTTTCTTCGACCATAAATACGCCACCGTCATACCCGATAAGATGTGCCATATCCCCCACCAGGCGGCAATAAAGGCCATACCGCCCAAACCATCAAACAAACGGGGATTAAATATGAGTACCAGGGCCAGACCCGAATTTTGGATACCGGTTTCTATGGTCATACTTCTGCGGTCTTTGCGCGTGGCACCACCCAATGTAGATATAGAAAAGCCTGTTAACAACGCCAAAGCATTGTGTGCGACAACCATAAACCCAATAAGGTGTATGTATGTTTTAAAAAATTCGAAGTTGTTGGCAAGCGCCATTACCACAAAAACCAAAAAGATGATCATCGACAAACCTTTAAGAGGTTTCACAATTTTGGCGGTTATACCAGGAAAACGTTTGGCAAACAGAATCCCTGCAACTACCGGTATGCCCAGCAGGATGAGCACTGTGCGTAAAACCTCAAAAAAATCAATAGAAATAGGAATAACCATCTGTGAGGTCTCGGAATACAATTTTCCCCAGAAAGTAAAATTCAGGGGAGTCATAAATACGGCAAATAATGTCGCTATAGCTGTCCAGCTAATGGATAACGCTATATTACCTTTGGCAAGTGAAGACATAAAGTTAGAAATATTTCCACCAGGACAAGCCGCTACCAGTAACATACCAAGGGCAATGCTGGGCGGGGGGTTCAGAAAATAAACCAGCACAAAGGTAAGAAGCGGTAATGCAAGAAATTGGGAGATTACACCCAAAACAAGTATTTTAGGGTCTTTAAAGATCTTTTTGAAGTTATCAAACCGAATCTCAAGTGCCACTCCAAACATAATAAATGCCAGTGTGATATTGAGGATATGCAGGGAACCTTTGCTAAAATTCAACCGCACCCAGTCAAGATTTTCCAGTCTCTTGCCTTGCAAAGTTCTGCCCTGTACAAATTTATCTTCATTAATCTCCACCAGGTTCTTATTGTTTCTGTAATACCAGTCTTCCCCTTTTACTTTTCTACTGGGTTTGCCTGCTATTTCTGAGACGCGCTCTCCCGAATTTCCAATTCTCAAATAGCGGAGAGCATTCTGACCGATGGGCATTTGCTGATGATCGCCATATAAAGGAGAGGCATCCTCCCATTTTTCCGATAACCGGATATCTAATACCTTGTTGTTTTTCATCACAACTTGTCCCCACGGATCGTATATCCAGCGATGCACTTCAACAACCCGCGCGGGCTCACCAATTTTTTCAATTACTTCTGATTTAGGGGAACCGGGCGGTATGTGCTGCAAAGCAGTAGTAATTTTATCTTTTTTTGCCAGAGATGAAAAACTACCTGCAAAAATCAATAACGCCGTGGAAAAAAAAGTAATGATAAAGGTGGCACGATGTTGCCTTGTGTTTCGATTGCGCTTGTCCATAGCATAGTTATATGGTTACCAAAGTACGAATATACAAAAAAAGATAACTGATTGTGTTGAAACCATTATTCTAACCTTACAGACAAGGAAGCAAAACCATTTTTTATTGTAATTATATACAGAACAAAAACAGGAGTGATTTACAATTCCCACAAGATTTTCAAAGGTAAGATTACCCAGGGATGTGACTCCTGATTACCCCTGTTCATTTCTAAGTGCAATTTATGCTGTTAATCATCAACTGGCTTCCATATCAACGATTTCACATCATATTGCCCGGGATAAATCTAATGGATGATTTCCGAATATGATGTATTAAAAATGTTGTCTTATCACAAAAATCATTTAATTTTGATGCATGAAATAACAATATTCAACTAAAAAAAGTAAAACCACGCAAATCCAAACACCCTGTCAACAGAAACACCGCAGGGTAAAAAGAAAAATACCAGAATTTGCAATATCTCCCTTCAATCGGGCAGATAAACTCCTAAAAAGTTTGTGCTTTAATAACGATAAAAGCAATGGTGACAGGGGCGTTGCAATCAAGTCTAATCAAAGACTTTACTCTGAAAAAGCAGACAGTGGAAACCAGCTTTTTGACGGATTGAAACACCGGATTTTTAATTCAACCCAAGTTTAAATTTTTTGCCCCTCCCGCATTTTTAATTTTTTCTGCCAACGCTCATTTGGCACATTGACAAGCCGCTCAACCCAACTCA
>CAZPVB010000144.1:0-10433 GCA_964589855.1 uncultured Bacteroidales bacterium | reverse complement strand
AACTGGAAAACCACTGGCAACATCATATGGCATTGGGTTTGTTTTTTAAATATGATTCGAACATTGTTTTTCATGCCAAAAATTCGCAAAAGTCAACTGCCTACCTGACAGAAGAAAACGGTGTGTTTGCTTTTCGCAAGGTCATAAGAAATGCCCAACTGGAATTAAAAACAGCAGAAAAGATAAAGCAATTGGGTATGATTACGGCTGACGGCCCCTACTTTATCTTCGAAAAATTCCATCAGCAACTTTACAACGAAGAAAAAATCAATGTAAAAGAAATGCTGCATGGGTATATTGACTGGATAAACCAAAATACAGACACACTGAAGGAAGACGGAATTGTGATTGAGAATAATTTTTCTGATCAGAATTATATAACAGGCAAACATGATATTTCTTTTAATATCAAAACCAAACCCGACTGGTTTGACATATACGGAATGGTGAAGGTCCAAGAATTCGAATTTCCGTTTATTCAACTAAAAAACAACATCCTCAACCAAAACAGGGAGTATCTTCTACCCAACAAATCCATATTTTTGATCCCTGAAGAGTGGATGAGTATGTATTACGATGTTTTCAGGTTTGGAGATTACGGACAGGATTCGTTAAGGATCAAAAAACTTCATACGGGTTTGATGGAAAGTAGCAATTTCAAGGATGCATCATTGCCCGAACTGGATTTTGAGGTACAAGGCAAGGAATATGAACTGCCCGGTTCATTCAGAGCAAGCCTGCGCCCCTACCAAAAAAACGGATATAACTGGATGATGTTTTTGAAAGAAAAAGGTTTTGGAGGTTGTCTGGCGGATGATATGGGTTTGGGGAAAACGGTACAAACCATCGCACTGCTGACAAAAATTCATTTAGATGAATCCATAGAGTATCAGGCAGATACATTGAGGAAAACCCATGCACAGCAACTCACTCTTTTCGAACCAGAACCCACACAGATCACAAAAACGGAAAGTTCCGAATTATCAAAGGCATCCCTGATTGTAATGCCTTTATCGCTGATCCACAATTGGATACATGAGATAAAGAAATTTGCTCCAGGGCTGAAAGTCATGCAACATACGGGGGCAGCACGCACACAGAATATCTCTGAATTCGATCAATATCATGTAGTGCTGACCACTTACGGCATTATAAGAAATGATTCGGAAATGCTGCAAAAATATAAGTTTCAGTATATCATTCTCGATGAAAGTCAAACCATCAAAAATGCACATTCCAAAATATATGGTGCCATTAAAAAACTAAAGGCTGAGAATTGTCTTGTACTCTCAGGAACACCCATTGAAAACTCACTGAGAGACCTCTGGACACAGTTTTCTTTTATCAATCCCGGCATGCTCAACAGTTATTCCTTTTTCCAGGATTATTTTGTAAACCGCATAGAAAAACAACGAAACGATGAATATATCCAAAAACTGCAGAAACTGATTCATCCTTTTATTTTACGCAGGACTAAAGAGCAGGTAGTAAAAGAGTTACCCGAATTATCAGAGAAAATACAATACTGTGAAATGACCGAAGAGCAGCGTAAACTCTATGAAACAAAAAAATCGGAGGTTAGAAATTCCATTCTCAACCTCATTGAACAGGGCAAGGAAAAGAAGTCTGGATTTCTTGTGCTCAGTGGTCTGACCAAACTGCGAATCATTGCCAATCACCCGCTTATGAATGATCAGAACTATAACGGGGGATCAGGTAAATACGACGAGGTAATCAGAAATGTGGAAAAAATCCTTTCAGAAGATCATAAAGTACTCATCTTTTCACAATTCGTGAAAAACCTGCACCTGTTCAGAGATCATTTTGCACAAAATAACTGGGAATACACTTTACTCACTGGCGGTACGAGCGAAAAAAACCGGCAGGAAGTGATCGATCAATTCAAAAAGCAGGAGAACAACCGATTATTCCTCATTTCGCTAAAAGCAGGCGGTCTGGGTTTAAATCTTACAGATGCTGATTATGTATTTATGCTCGACCCCTGGTGGAACCCCGCCGTGGAAAGACAAGCCATCAACCGGGCCCACCGCATAGGACAAGATAAGAATGTATTTGTTTATAAATTTATTACCCGCAATACGGTGGAAGAAAAAATCCTCACGCTTCAGAAGAAAAAATCACAACTGGCCAATCTTTTTATCAACGAGAACAACCCACTAAAATCCCTTTCAATCAATGAGTTGAAAGATCTTATGTGATGCAACCTGAAAGATTGCCGAGTTGAGTCTTTGGTTGTAATGTTGGATGGTTTCAGAATTTCCTGTTGAAATGTCAGCAATGCTGAATGATGTGTATGAATGATTATTTGAGACGATCATCCCTATTTCGGTGCAGTCCTCAAAAAGTACAATCCCAGAAATGAGTATATGATGTTGGGAATCCAGGCGGCAAGAACAGGCGGTAAGTTTCCATTGGTGGCAAATGTGGTGGATATTTGCATAAAAAGGATAAAAGTAAAGCTGAGCGACAGACCAATTCCAAGATGCAAGCCTATCCCTCCCCTCACCTTTCTGCTTGACAAGGAAACACCTATTAGGGTAAGTACCAAAGTGGCAAAGGGAAACGCAATGCGCCGATGTTTCTCTACCAGGTAGTACTTAATATTATCAGAACCTTTCAATCTCTCAGCATCAATAAAATCCTGCAATTCCCTGAAATTCATCGTTTCCATCATTTTGAGGTTTTGAATAAAATCTCCGGGAATAAGATTGATCACTGTATCTTTCCTTGAACCAGTATTCAAAACCTCTTCAAGATCATTGATCTTCCGTTCGGTATAGCTACGCAGCCGCCATATTTCCAAACTATCAATCCACTCGGCCCTGTCGGCAATGATCTTATAGGTAAGCTCTCCATCTTCAATATGCTCAAGGGCAAATTTGTATCCCACATTAATCCTTTCATTGAACGACTCCAGAAATACAAACTCACCCGGGCGAATCTGCAGGTGAATATTTCTTTCCCTGAATTGCTTCTGCCCTTTTAGATAAACAGACTCGAACTCAAGTCTTCTCTCATTGGCTTTGGGAATTACAACGTTAGACAAATAAATAGACAGTATAGCCAAAAATGCTGCCGATATAAAATAAGGTAATAACAATCGATGGAAACTGATACCGGAACTTAAAATGGCAACAATCTCTGTATTAAACGCCAGGCGGGAAGTAAAGTAAATAACAGCAATAAAAGTAAAAAGGGGGCTGAACAAGTTGGCAAAATAGGGTATGAAATTCAGGTAGTATACAAATACAACATCATAAAAAGGTGCATCTTTCTCCAGAAAATCATCTATGCGTTCAGAAAGATCAAAAATAATCACAATCAATATAATCAAAGATATAGCATAAAAAAATGTTGTGAGAAATTTTTTAATGATATACCAGTCAATCTTATTCAATAACATATACAAAAGGCGATTAAATTCTTTGTAACACTTTGGGTACCATCAGATTCTTCCAGTTGGCAAAAGTACCATTTTTTATATGTTCGCGCGCTTGTTCCATCAAATGTATATAAAAACTTAAGTTATGCATGGTAGCGATAACAGATGCCAGCATTTCATTGCATACAAATAAGTGCCGCAGATACGCTTTACTGTACATGGTTCCGGTAAAAGCAGTACTTTCCGTATCAAGGGGCGAAAAATCGTCTTTCCATTTTACATTTCTCATGTTCATAATTCCATTGTGTGTAAAGATCATGCCATTGCGGGCATTTCTTGTGGGCATCACGCAATCAAACATATCTACTCCTAACGCAATATTTTCCAATAAATTGGCAGGAGTACCCACCCCCATCAGATAGCGGGGTTTGTCTTCTGGTAATATGGAACATACCAGGTCGGTCATTTCATACATTATTTCAGCAGGTTCTCCCACTGATAGTCCTCCAATGGCATTTCCTTCGCGGTTTTGGGCAGCAACAAATTCAGCCGACTGTTGGCGCAGATCTTTATAAGTACTACCCTGAACAATGGGGAACAAACTCTGATTGTGTCCGTACAAACCCGTTTTCTGGTCAAAATATTCACAACACCTTACAAGCCATCTGTGTGTAAGGTGCATAGATCTCTCAGCATAATCAAAATCACAGGGATAGGGTGTACATTCATCAAACGCCATCATGATGTCTCCACCAATAACCCGTTGTATATCCATCACCCGCTCAGGTGTAAACAAGTGACGCGAGCCATCTATGTGCGATTGAAAAACAACGCCTTCCTCAGTAAGCTTGCGGCGATGCGCCAGCGAATATACCTGATATCCGCCACTGTCAGTCAATATGGGTTTCTGCCATGCATTAAACTTGTGCAATCCGCCTGCTTTTTCTAAAATATCCAATCCGGGACGTAAATATAAATGATAAGTATTTCCCAAAATAATCTGTGCTTTTACCTGTTCTTCCAGATCTTTGTTGTGCATGGCCTTAACAGTACCCGCTGTACCTACAGGCATAAAAACAGGTGTAAATATGCTCCCGTGATCAGTTACCATTACACCTGCTCTGGCATTGCTACCCGGGTCTTTCTTCTCAATATGAAACTGCATGAAAAAGATTTAATGAAAAAATTTTTCAAAGATAGTCCATATTCTGGTAGAATATCTAATTTTGCATCTTTCAAAACAACCACATCACACCATGGTAAATATGCTGGAATTTTCCTCCACACCGGAATGGATT
This sequence comes from uncultured Bacteroidales bacterium, assembly GCA_964589855.1. Taxonomy (GTDB): domain Bacteria; phylum Bacteroidota; class Bacteroidia; order Bacteroidales; family UBA7960; genus SKVR01. The sequence continues at coordinate 5,732 of CAZPVB010000144.1, read as the reverse complement.
AGTTTTTATGTTTTCGCAATATCTGCAATAGTCCTGGTTTTTTACTATGCCACATTTCTGAGCAGGATGGCTTTTGCCCGTATAAAAAAAAACAACAACCAGGAGAATCAGGAGCGGCGACCGGTTTCAGTGGTCATTTGTGCCAAAAACGAATACCAAAACATTAAAAACAATATCCCTAAACTTTTAGAGCAGGATTATCCGGAGTATGAGGTGATACTTGTAAATGACTTTTCGCAGGACGACAGCTACTTCTTGTTAAAATCCTATCAGGAAAAATATAAAAACTTCAGGGTGATCAACTTGCGGGAAAATGTGAATTTTTTTGAAGGAAAGAAACTTGCCCTTGCCCTGGGGATTAAATCGGCAACACACAATACGGTTCTTCTTACCGATGCTGATTGTGAGCCCGCAGGAAAGAACTGGATAAGATCGATGAGCAATAGTTTTCGGGAGAAAACAGAAATTGTTCTTGGTTATGGCGGATATAAAAAATATCCGGGGTTTCTCAATGCGCTCATCAGATATGATACGTTTTTTATTGCCATGCAATATATGGGTTTTGCAAAAGCCGGATTACCCTACATGGGTGTTGGACGCAATTTGGCTTATAAAAAAGACCTTTTCTTTCGTTCGGGTGGATTCACTTCTCATTACAAGATCAATTCGGGCGATGATGATCTATTTATAAACAAAGTGGCAAAAAAAAACAATACAGAAATTTGTTTACAACCAGATAGTTTTACTTTTTCTGAACCCGAAAAAAAATTCTCAAAATGGTTTAAACAGAAAAAAAGACATCTCTCAACGGGTTCTTACTACAGATTGTCGCATAAACTACTGTTAGGAACCTTTGCAGCAACCAACATTTTATTTTACATATCTTTTGCGGCATATTTGTATTTTCAACAAACCTCTTTAACTTTATACCTTTCTCTGGGTTTATTTGTATTGAAAATGTTTTTTTTAATGTTATTATGCAGAGCTGCGGGTAAGAAATTAAATGAAAAAAAACTTTTTTGGGTTAGTCCTGCTTTAGACCTTACTTTTGCATTCTTAAATCCAGTGTTTGCTGTTTCAAATTTGTTTTACAAAAAGAATAAATGGAAGTAAATCCCAATTTAACAGAAAAAGCGCAAAGAGATTTTGAATTGGTCAGACAAGCCGTTGAAGAAGGAAATCAATTGGCTTTTACTGAATTGATGGGTCTTTATCGTGATACCATTTATTTTATGCTTGTAAAAATGACAGGAAATGTTGACGATGCAGAAGACCTAACACTCGAAGCATTTGGGAAAGCATTTAAAAACCTGTCGCAATATACTCCTGAATACGCTTTTAGTACGTGGCTTTTTAAGATCGCATCGAACAACTGCATTGATTTTATGCGAAAAAAAAAGAAAAATGTTCTTTCCAATGAAAATTATGACGACGTAAGCGAATCTAACCATGTAAAAGCAATTGCTTCAGGAGGATTAGATCCGGAGGAAAATCTTATTAAGTCGCAAAAAGCCGATCTGATGCGGAAAGTAGTGGAGAAATTAAAACCCCGATACAAAAAACTTATTCAACTTCGCTATTTTGACGAATACTCTTATGAAGAGATTTGTGTAGAATTAGATTTGCCTTTAGGTACAGTAAAAGCACAACTTTTCAGGGCTCGGGAATTCCTTTTCAACATTTTAAAGGATTCACAGGAACGGTTTTAGAAAAATCCTATTTAGTTAGTGCCTTCAAGAAAACGCCTATTGCTGCGTTTTGCTCGCCTTCAAAGCATTCATTTACCAAAAGTAAACTCCTGTTTTTCAGTTATCACAAGTCTTGCACTTATCGCATTCTTATCAAGCACATCTAAAAAGTAATGAGTTTTCTTGCTGAGAATGGTTAGCATAAATGAATCTGAATATCAAGTTATTAAATTCGTGATCATTCATAAAATTAGTGGGAAATAACTTTTTTATACCAGACGCATATATTGAAGCGTAAAATGCCCGACAAAGACTTAATTTATTTGCTTGCCTCAGGCACCAGTCTTATAAATAACCCCGGAGATTCGGTAAGCACGTAAATAAATCCATCTGGTCCTTGTCTCACATCCCTGAAGCGTGCAAATCCTTCCATGATATTTTCTGTTCCTTCCACATTTTTTCCATCCAACTGAACTCTTTGTATATGTTGCCCTGCTAAAGCACCAACCAACAGATCACCATTCCACTGGGGGTATTTATTGCTGGTAACAATCTCCATCCCGCATGGGGCAATAGAAGGGGTCCAGTGCAATACAGGATCTACCATACCCGGCAGTGTAGTATCTCTGGAAATAATAGTGCCATTGTAATTTCGTCCAAAAGTTGCCAAAGGCCATCCATAATTTTCTCCTTTTTTCTCTACATTGATCTCATCTCCCCCTTTGGGTCCATGTTCGTGCGTCCAGATTTCTCCTGTTTCGGGGTGAATGATCATCCCCTGAATATTACGATGCCCATAGGTCCATATTTCAGGTCGTGCATCAGGTTCGTCCACAAAGGGGTTATCATCCGGTATTGTTCCATCATCATGGATGCGGTTTACCTTTCCATTGTTATTACTCAGATCCTGGGCATTGTCCTTTTGCCCTCTGTCGCCAATGGTAAAATACAAATGGTTTTCATCATCGAAAACAATACGACATCCGAAATGAGCACCGCTGGATGTATATGGTTCTGCCTGAAAGAGATTCTCGAAATCAACCAGTGTATTTCCCTGTAAGCGTGCCCTGGATATAGCTGTATTGCCCCCACCAGATCCTGGTGCTGAATATCCCAGGTATATCCATTGATTTTGTTCGTAATCCGGATGAAGCACCACTTCCATCAAACCTCCCTGACCATGTGCCCATATTTCCGGTAACCCGGAAACGGGTTCTTCCTGCAAAACACCGTTCTGCCATATCCTTAATCGTCCCGGGCGCTCAGCGATCAAAATCCTTGAATCTGGTAAAAAGGCCATTCCCCATGGATTCTGAAGACCGGTAGCAAGTGTATCGATGTTAAAAGTCAGATCGCTTGTGAGTTGCGGAAAGTCGTTACTTTCCTGCTTACTATCACAACTATTAAAAAGAAAAAGAATGAAAATTATTTTGGGTAGCAATAAAACAGATGTCATAATAAATGGTATTTCGTTATAAAGATGTATTTGAATTAAGTTATAATAAAAATGATCATTTCAGAATTCTTCTCTTCCCGCTCCATGCTTTTAGCGAAAATATGCAAACAGACATGCTCTAAATCTAACATGTTTAGTTCAATGCGAAATTCGTCGTCTTGAAATGAAAAATAATCTTTTTATAAAAAAACGCGATAATTTAAGTCGTTTGATCATTGTTAAGCATGTGTTGCTTTGCAATAAGAATGAAAAGGGTTGTTCACTGTATGAGAATATTGAGTCCACTCCTAAAACTTGATTTCGGCAAATCTGTGTTCATTTTCTTTTTTTAAAACCACTGATTATCAGCATTTGGAATCTGTGTAAATCTGTGAATAATTGACTATTTAGAGTGGACTTCTTATTTGAATTTAAAACTTAAACAACGCCCTTAAAGAATTGTTTTATATTTAGGTCATTCATGTGAACAAAACCAGAAGGAATTACTTTACTTGCAGGCATTTGTAAAGAACGAAACAAATAATCCAAAAAGAATTGGTACTTTTGCCTGGTTTTTCAATTAATGAGGTTCAACAAAATATACCCGGCAGTAGTCAAATTGCACAGGGTTTATTATTAATTAGTAGATAGTTATGATGAAAATAAAAAGAAACTTTGACCTGCTGGAAAGATTTGCCCAAAACCCCGATACTATCGGTACTTTTAAGCTTGCCGGGAAAGAAAATGGTGTTTGGCGGGAATATAACCACAAAGAATACACAGAGATTGTAAGAAATGTTAGTCTTGGACTTCTTTCCATGGGTTTTCAACCTGGCGATAAAATTTGCACCATCACCAATAACCGCCCCGAATGGAACTTTATGGAAATGGGTGTTGCACAGGCAGGAATGATTCATGTTCCTGTGCACCCAACACTTTCTGAAGAAGAACTTACATACATCATCAATCACTCCGAATCTTCACTGATCATTGTATCGGATGCCGCACTTTATAAAAAAATGCTACTTATAGCACCCAACCTCGAAAAGCAACCAGTAGTAATGACTTTTAACCAGGTAGAAGGTGCCGATCACTGGAGTGAGATTACTACCCAGGGGCAGCAAAATGCAGTAAAGTATTACGATGAAATGATGGATATCCGCGAAAAGATCTCTACCGACGATCTGTTGACCATCATTTATACCTCCGGTACCACAGGAACTCCCAAAGGTGTTATGTTGTCTCATAAAAACTTAATGAGCAATGCAATTTCTACCGCCGGTATTCAGCACTTGAAACATGGAGACCGGGCGTTGAGTTTTCTGCCTTTGTCTCATGTATTCGAACATATGGTTAATTATCAGTATCATTACCTGGGCGTAAGTGTTTATTATGCCGAAAGCATCAATACCATTGCCAGAGATATTAAGGATCTGCAGGTAGAAGGATTTATTGCAGTGCCCAGACTATTAGAATCTATCTTTGACAAGATCATACAGAAAGCAAGGAAATTAAACTCAGTAAAGCGATATATCTTCTTCCAGGCAATTAAACTGGCTCAAAATTTTGAACCCTACCAAAAACAATCACTTTGGTTTCGACTGCGACACAAGCTAGCCGACAAATTCGTTTTCAGCCAATGGCGGGAGGCACTGAGTAAAAACATAACTTTTATCGGATGTGGAGGTTCTGCCCTTCAACCAAGACTTACCCGAATTTTTTGGGCTGCCGGGCTCCCTGTTTTTGAGGGATATGGCCTTACCGAAACCTCGCCCGTGGTTGCCGTAAACTATTTAAGTCCAGGAAAAGTAGAATCCGGTTCCGTAGGACCTGTGCTAAAAGATGTGCAGGTTAAAATTGCTGAAGATGGCGAAATCCTTGTAAAAAGCCCCGGATTAATGTTGGGATATTACAAAGACAAAAAGGCAACTGAAAATGTGATCGACAAGGAGGGTTGGTTTCATACCGGCGACATTGGCAAATTCTCTAAAGGGACGTTCTTGAAAATTACCGACAGGAAAAAAGAGATCTTCAAAATGTCGAATGGTAAATATATTGCTCCCCAGCAGATCGAAAATAAACTGAAAGAAAGTTTTTATATCCAACAAACTATGGTAGTAGGTGAAAATCAAAAATATCCCGCCGCTATCATCATACCCAATTTTAAAGAATTGGCACAATGGTGCGAAAAAAAGAAAATCCAATTTTCTGATCATGCCGAATTGGTTAAAATTCCGCAGGTAGTAAAACATTTTCAGGAAGAGATCAGAGAGTTTAATAAAAAACTTGGACAAAACGATCAAGTGAAAAAAATCATCCTGATTGCCGATGAGTGGAGCCCCATTACGGGTGAATTATCATCTTCACTAAAATTAAAAAGACAGGTTATTATGCAAAAATACAGAAATCTGTTGGATGCTATTTATAATACACAATATGAAAAAGAACCCGTACCCCTGAAGGTAAGAAAGTAATAGTATTTTTACTTATAACTAACTTCATTAAAAAGCAATACTAAATCAGTATTGCTTTTTTTTTGCCTTGTTTTATCATAAAAGACCGAGTTGTTGAAAACTTATCATCATAACGGGAAAAATATTTTTTCATCT
>CAZPVB010000143.1:0-10447 GCA_964589855.1 uncultured Bacteroidales bacterium | reverse complement strand
TTAATGCGCTTGAAATGACACCGCCGGAATTGGCTGCTGATATTTACCAGACAGGCATTTACATGGCAGGGGGCGGATCCTTGTTGCGTGGATTAGACAAAAGAATTTCGCACAAAACAAAATTGCCTGTTCATGTTGCAGAAGACCCACTTAGAGCCGTTGCCAGGGGTACGGGTATCGCACTGAAGAATTTTGATAAATTCCCGTTCCTGATCAAATAACTTACTACAATGTTTTTATACCTCCAAACTTGCAGTATTTATTCATTATTGCAGGTTTTCTGTATAAATTGTAAAGTTGTTACGATCATTTCAAAACAGTTCAATTTAAATTTTTTACAGTCAGGCATTGTAAAAAATCCCTCTTGTTTCTTTTACTTTCATTTTGATATTTGGTGATCCTGATGCCATAAACCGTGTTTGTTTTGTAATACTGATTGTTACTTTATGCGAAATCTGATCAGTTATATCCTTAAAAATTATTTTTTCTTCCTGTTTCTTTTGTTACAGGTTGTCTCTTTTATTTTCATAGTGCAAAATCATCAACACCACAGGTCTTTCTTTTTCAATTCTTCCAACTATATTGTGGGAAGTATTTACCAAATCAACAAAAACATTGTCAAATATTTTTCTCTTGCAAAAACCAACAGGCAACTATCCAAAGAAAACAATGAGCTGCTATCGCAAATTCAGGGATCGTTTCTGAAAACCGATCAGCAGGTTTTCACCTACCGGGATACACTGTACCAGCGAAATTTTTCTTATATCAATGCCCGTGTAATTAATAATTCGGTCACCAGCAGAAATAATTATATAACGCTGAACAAGGGTAGAAAGCATGGTGTGAAACCTGATATGGGCATCATTACCTCTCATGGTGTGATAGGCATTGTAAGAAATGTTTCCCAAAATTTCAGCACTGCCATATCTCTGTTGCATTCAGACAGTCAGATCAGCGCCAGAATACAGAAAAACAACCATCTTGGTACCTTGATCTGGGAAGGATTTGATTATAAGAAAGCTACAATGTTATACATTCCTACTCACATCGATTTGAACGTAGGTGATACAATAGTTACCAGTGGATTTTCACAGATATTTCCCGCTGATGTTTTTCTGGGAACTATCGCTGATTTTGAGATCAGAAGAGGTGATAACTTTTATACCCTTGAAGTAGATCTTGCTACCGATTTTAATCAACTTGATTATGTAAATGTTGTAAATAATATTTTTAAAGAGGAACTCGAAACGCTTGAAAATGCTACCATCACCACAGAATAAAGTCCTTGTCGATCATCCTTTTATTTTAAATAATGGGTGAAAGATCAGAATATTATTTTTTTTAATGGTATCTTCAATTGATAATCCCATAAAGCAAATGAGCGCAAAATGAATACAAATACACTGAAGCATGTTGGCCGATTTATAATTGTTGTGTTTATTCAGGTTGTTGTATTAAATCAACTTGTGTTTAGTGGCTACATAACTCCTTTTATTTATCCTGTATTTATTTTGTTACTGCCTTTTGATATCAAAGGCTGGTGGCTGCTTTTACTCTCATTTTTGTTAGGAATAACCGTTGATATGTTTTCCGATTCTTTAGGCATGCATGCAGCCGCCTCTGTTTTTATGGGGTTTTTGCGCCCTTTTGTAATTAATCTTATTTCCAGTAAAACCGATTTTGATTCTGGTACAGAACCCCGTTTGAGCATAATGGGTTTGCCATGGATTTTCTTTTATACAATTATTTTGGTTTTTTTGCATCATTTTTTCCTTTTCCTGATTGAAATCTGGGGTGTACAAAATCTATTCAAATTCTTGTTGCGTACTTTTACCAGTTCCATCATTTCAACCCTTCTTATTCTTGTCTTTCATCTTCTTTTGGGCAATGTTTCCAGAGCCAGAAGATTATAGGTTCCCGAAGGATTACTGGTGTGTGTTTTAGCATTGTTTTGCTTAAAAAGTCTTGTTCCGTGGTTAAATTATCTTAATTGAAATTCATTGATAATCAATAAGTTTATCTTTGTGCTTATAAGAATAAAGCAGTTTTTATTTAAGATTAATACCGGAATGGGGCGAAGAATTAAAAATAACCTTCATGGAAATTTTAAACTATGGGGATTTTTTTTCCTTGTATCACTTATTTTTTCTTGCCAGGAAAAAAAAGATGATCAGGAAACAGTATATATTTCCGGACAACTTAAGAATTATTCCAATGATTATTTGTTTTTTGAAGAACTAACCCCCACCGATCTTATTTTTAAAGATACCATAATCGTTAACGAGATGGGATACTTTGAATACGATTTCCTACCTTCTCAAACCGGTTTTTTCAGACTTGGATTTTCTTCTACTGACTTTATTACCCTTGTTCTAAAACCAGGTGAATCTGTTTTTGTAGAGGCAGATGCCGATTGCTTTAATGAAAAGTATGAAGTAGAAGGTTCTGTATGCTCTGCACGCTATAAAGATCTTAACCTACAAATCCGGAAAGGGAGGGAAAAAGCAGATTCACTCCGGGAACAATATCGCGCTCACATGCACAGAAAGGATTTTGTTTCTATCCACGAAGACCTTAAAAAAGGATATGAACAGATCAGAGAAGAGCAAAGAAATTTTCTGATATCCTTTATTCAACAGAATTCTTATTCCTTAGTCTCAATCCTGGCACTTTATCAGTATTTTGAAAATCAGGTTTTATTGGATGAGGAGAAAGATTTGAGTTATTTTGCAATGGTCAGCAATCATTTGAGTGAAATCTATCCCTCTAATAAACATGTTATTGATCTTAAAAAGAGAGTCAATGATCGGCTAAGGGTACAACAGGAAAATAATACCAGTTTGCAATCTCTGGAACCCGGTACCTATGCTCCTGAAATTGTGTTGCCAGATCATGAAGGTAAAAACATTGCTCTATCCTCGCTGCGAGGGCAAATCGTATTGATAGATTTCTGGGCTGCCTGGTGCCCGCCATGTCGTAAGCAAAATAAAGAGATGAAGGATATATATGATAAGTATAAAAATCTTGGTTTTGAAATCTATGCTGTGTCTCTTGACCGCACACACCAAAAATGGGTGGAAGCTATTGAAGAAGATGATATAAACTGGATCCATGTGAGCGATCTCAGATTCATGAATTCTCCCATTGTTGATTTGTATAAGATTACTGAAATACCATATGAAATCCTCATTGACAGGCAAGGTAAGATCATTGCAAAAGATATTTCAATGGATGAGATCGAAAATTTGATAGATGAGCATCTTTAAACTGGATTTCCTCATTCAATTCAGGATTAAATATAACATTTTGTTTTTTATCCTCATTCACCTCAATTATCTTCAGTGCTGATAAATGAACCGAACCATAACAATACTATTAATACACACGCGGATGATTAGATTTCGCGGTATAGTAAAAAATACAAAATCGTATTTTGGCGAGCTCCCTCGTAAGAAAAGAACGGGGACCGACTTAATCAAATTATTGAACTGCAAAACCAAAAAGAAAAAAGAAGGTGCGCAGCACATGAACCAGGGTTAGTAAATTCAGATAAACCCTAAAGATTGGAGAAAAGCATTCGCAATACAACTCTGAAAATTGGAGTTGAATATCATTTCTGTTACTACTTTGCCAAATATTATCATTTACAACGAAGCGAGGTGAAGTGTGAAATATAAATACGAAAAAATCTGCCTGATCATTCATCCCTTTTTCTTACGGTTTTTTTCTGAAACAACCCTTATAAAAACCCAAACATAATGAACAATCTTTTGTTACAAATATTAAAAATCCACTGTAAAAATCTTAAATCATTGCATTGGTCTGTTTTTTAGACACATTGAATAGAATAATTTGAGTAATTTAGTAGTATATTATGATCGGGAATTTTATGAATCCAATATTGACCTAACTGCACAAAGCAATCATTGGGAGTTTAATGAAAACTTCTAATTTATAAAGTTTTGACTGAATGTTGTTTAAGCAAAATAATGAAAACTTTCGATCATTGCAGTTCTCAAATATTTTCAACGGATTTGCTTTTTATATGAACCGAGCCATCACAAAAATTTTTACACACACAAGGATGATTATAAATTTCGCAACAAGTAAGAAAAGCAATAGGAGTATTTTTAGCAAGCTCCCCCGTAAGAAAAGAAAGGGGCAGGCAGGGCCTCTGACCTACTTAATCAAAATATGAACAGATAAAATAAATACATACATCTAAAGTATATTTTTCCTAAACTTAAAATAATTCCATGAGTAAAAAAGAATATTACGACATTGAGAACCAGGAGTGGTTGGAATCCCTGGAATATTTAATTCAAAACGAAGAACCCGACCGTGTGCGGGAAATTCTGGCATTACTGCAAAACAAAGCACATAAAGAGGGTATTGTCTTCAGGTGCCCGGGTAACACCCCTTATATCAATAGTATATCACCCAGAAAAGAGTCACCATTCCCCGGAAGTCAGGAAATTGAGCGACGTATCAAGAGTCTGGTTCGCTGGAACGCTATGGCAATGGTAGTAAGAGCAAACCTGGAATCTGAAGGGATTGGAGGGCATATTTCTACCTATGCTTCTTCTGCTGCTTTGCTCGAAGTAGGTTTTAATCACTTCTTTAAAGGAGGAGATAAAGATGAACCTGCTGATATTATATACTTTCAGGGACATGCCTCACCTGGAATTTATGCGAGATCCTTTCTGGAAGGACGCCTCAATGAAACTCAATTGCATAATTTCAGACAGGAGCTGAGAAAAGAAGGGGGATTGCCCTCGTATCCACACCCTCGCCTTATGCCTGATTATTGGCAGTTCCCCACTGTTTCAATGGGTCTTGGACCTTTGATGGCGATATACCAGGCTCGATTCAATATGTATTTGGAGGATAGGGGACTGAAAGAAAAAACCAATCAAAAAGTATGGGCTTTCCTGGGAGATGGTGAAATGGATGAACCCGAATCTCTTGGAGCCATTACGGTGGCAAGCCGCGAAAAACTTGATAACCTTATTTTTGTAGTAAATTGTAACCTGCAGCGCCTTGACGGTCCTGTGAGAGGTACCGGCAAAATTATCCAGGAACTGGAAGCTACATTTAAAGGTGCCAAGTGGAAAGTAATAAAAGTAATCTGGGGAAGCGACTGGGATCCTCTCATAGCGCAAGATGAATCAGGTGAACTGCTCAAAGCAATGGAGGAAACACCAGATGGTCAATTTCAGAAATACGTAGTATCTTCTGGCGATTATATCAGAAAAGATTTCTTTGGCAGAAGTGAAAAACTGCTGAAAATGGTTGAAAATTATTCTGATGAACAACTCGAAAAACTCAACAGAGGTGGTCACGATCCCAAAAAGATTTACAATGCTTATAAACAAGCTGTAAATTATAAAGGTGCGCCTGTAGTTATCCTCGCACAAACTATTAAAGGCTATGGACTTGGCGAAGCAGGAGAAGGCCGGAACATTACCCATCAGCAAAAGAAACTCAATGAACAGGAGTTGCTTCACTTCAGAAGTCGCTTTGGTATTCCATTGTCTGATGAAGAAGCCAAAAAAGCACCTTTTTTCCGCCCTGATGAAAACAGCGAAGAGATGCAATATTTGAAGAAAAAAAGAGAAGAGCTTGGAGGATACCTTCCCAAAAGAAATTCGAAAGCGGATCCCATTGATCTTCCTGATGATAAAGTTTATAAGGAATTACTCGAAGGCTCGGGAGAAAGGGAGTTGGCAACAACCATGTCTATTGTGCAACTTATGAGCAAAATCATGGCGGATAAAAAAGTTGGCAAACTCGTGGTGCCTATTGTACCCGATGAATCACGTACATTTGGGATGGATGCACTTTTCCGGAAATTTGGAATTTATTCGCATGTAGACCAAAATTATGAACCCGTTGATAAAGATTCGCTCTTGTATTACAAAGAAGCCACCGACGGAGCAATTCTGGAGGAGGGTATTACAGAAGCAGGGTGTATGTCTTCTTTTATTGCTGCAGGTACTTCTTATTCAACACACAAGAAGAACATGATCCCCATGTTTATTTATTATTCGATGTTTGGTTTTCAGCGTATTGGCGACCTGATATGGGCAGCAGCTGACATGCGTACGCGTGGCTTTCTTATCGGGGGTACAGCCGGAAGAACAACCCTTGCGGGTGAGGGATTGCAACATCAGGATGGCCATTCTCATCTGATCGCTATGTCGGTGCCCGGCGTAAAAGCTTACGACCCGGCATTTGCATACGAGGTAGCCGTGATCGTAAAAGATGGAATGCAGAAAATGTTTGTTGATCAACAAGATCTGATGTATTACATCACCGTTATAAACGAAAAATATAAAATGCCCAAAATGCCCGATGGAGTGGAAGAGGGTATTCTGAAAGGAATGTACAAATTCAGGAAATCTGAAAAGAAAAAAGGTGAAAAAGTACATCTTTTTGGTAGTGGTGCCATCCTGAACGAAGCACTCAGAGCCGCTGAAATGCTTGAAAAAGATTATAACGTTGTAGTGGATGTCTGGAGTGTAACAAGTTACAAAGAATTGTACGAAAATGCGCGCGAAACCGATCGCTGGAACAGACTGAACCCGGATAAGGAAAATCGTAAAACTTATATTGAAGAGTGTCTTGACGGAGACGAGGGTCTTTGTTTGGCTGCACATGATTATATGAAAGCTATTCCAATGACTGTATGTCGCTGGTTCCCCGGTGTTTTAACTGTACTGGGCACCGATGGATTTGGCAGAAGCGACAACCGCAGAGCACTTCGCGATTATTTTGAAGTAGATGACAGACAAATCGCCTATGCTACTGTTCATAGCCTCTATTCGCAAGGACGTTTGGATAAAAAAGATGTAATGAAAGCGCATAAAGATTTTAAAATAAACAGCGATAAACCCAATTCTACGGAGATTTAAAAAAAATATTTTACAATGATCAAGGAAATAAAATTACCCGAAATTGCTGATAATGTTACCACTGCAACAGTACTTGATATACTTGTTTCAGAAGGTGATAATGTGGAAGTTGATGACATGCTTGCCGAAATGGAAAGCGACAAAGCCAGCTTTGAACTACCCTCTGAATATGCCGGCGTAGTAAAGGAAGTGAAGGTTGCTTCAGGTGATGAAGTGAAGGTGGGGCAGGTAATGTTTACCATAGATACCGCTTCAGAGAAATCAGAAGGCGACAATGGAAAGCAACAGGAGGAGAAGAAAGAAGAAAAATCAGAAGAAAAGAAAGCAGAACCCAAACAGGAAGAAAAAGAAGAGAAAACTCCTGAGAAAAAAGAAGAACCTCGTGAAGAGGAAACCACAGAAAAGCAACCAGAGCACAAACCACAAACAGAAAGTGAGGGTCTTCCGGCTTCTGATGTCCCCGCCTCGCCTGCCGTTAGACGATTAGCCAGAGAAATTGGTGTGGATATTAAAAAAGTGAAAGGTACTGGTCCTCACGAAAGGGTGATGGAAGAAGATGTGAAAGCTTATGCTAAAAAAGCGATTCAATCTAAACCTGCTGCCGCTGCTATAGGTGCTGATTACGAATTACCGGATTTTTCCAAATTAGGACCCATACGGCGCGAGAAACTGGATACCATCCGTAAGATTACTGCCCGTACCATGGCCGAATCCTGGCAAAGTATTCCTCATGTCTTCCAGTTTGATAAAGCAGATGTAACAGAACTGGAAAAATTCAGAAAGAATTATTCCAAGTTTGTAGAAAAAGAAGGCGCAAAACTTACCTTCACTGCTATCTTGCTTAAACTAACTGCCGAGGCCTTGAAAAAATTTCCTAAATTCAACGCAAGTCTTGATATGAAAAACGAGGAAATCGTGTACAAAGATTTTGTGAATATCGGGGTGGCAGTAGATACAGATAGGGGATTGCTTGTGCCGGTAATACGTGATGCAGATAAAAAGTCGATCACGGAATTATCTCTCGAACTAAATGAACTGGCAGAGAAAGCCCGTAAGAAGAAGATCATGCCAGATCAATTGCAGGGTGGTAATTTTGCCATTTCTAACCTGGGAGGTATTGGAGGTACAAACTTTACACCCATTGTCTATCGACCGAACGTTGCCATTCTTGGTGTATCTCGTTCGCAAATGGAGCCGGTTTATACAGATGGCGAATTCAAACCCAGGATGATGTTGCCCTTGTCGCTCTCTTATGATCACCGGATTATTGACGGTGCCGATGGGGCGAGGTTTCTCAGATGGTTGTGTGAAGCAATGGAAAACCCTTTACTAACCATGTTTAAATAAAATTTTTCAACAAAAATTAAAATACAAATGTCAGATAAAAAACATGTTGTTGTTTTGGGTGCAGGACCCGGTGGATATGCTGCCGCTTTTCAGGCAGCCAACCTCGATCTTGATGTAACACTGATCGATCCCAAACCCGACCCGGGCGGTGTGTGCCTTTTTCATGGATGTATTCCTACCAAAGCACTACTTCACATTGCTGCGGTAAAAGAGGAAGCTGAAAAAGCCAAAGACTATGGTTTGAATTTTCCGCAGGCAAAAGTTGATATTGATAAAGTCCGCGAATGGAAACAGTCGGTTGTGAAACAACTTACTGGTGGATTAGGCCAATTGGCCAAAGCCAGAAAAGTGAAATTTATGCGGGGTACCGCAAAACTTACCGGAAAAAATTCCCTGGAATATACTTCCATTGAAGGAAAAAAAGATGAGGTGAAATTTGATAACCTCATTATTGCAACAGGTGCTACCCCTTCATCTCTGCCAGGTGTTGATTTTGGTGAAAATATTATGAATGCCGAAATTGCCCTCGAACTAAAGGACGCCCCAAAAAAACTACTGGTTGTGGGTGCCGGATATATTGGTTTGGAAATGAGTGTTATTTTCAAAGCGCTGGGGTCTGATATTACGATTGCCGAATTTACTTCTGATATTCTCCCCGGAGTAGACCAGGATTTGCGCAATGTTTTCAAAAAAGAACGTAAAGACCTGATGGAAAAAACCATGTTTGATACAAAAGTGGTTGCCATAGAGAAAAAAGGTAAAAAACTTGAGGCAGAGTTTGAAAACAAGAGTGGTGAGAAAAGAAAAGAACCTTTTGATAAAGTTTTAGTAGCCATTGGTGGTAAACCCAATTCAAAAGGAATTGGTCTGGAAGAATTAGGTGTTGAAACCGATGAGAAAGGTTTTATCAAAGTAGACCTGGTTCGTCGTACAAACGTAGAAAATATTTACGCCATTGGCGATGTGGCCGGACAACCTATGCTTGCTCATAAGGCATCTCATGAGGGACGTATTGCAGCGGAACACATTGCCGGACATAAAACTGCCTACGAGCCCAAAGCCATTCCTGCTGTGGTATTTACCGATCCTGAAATTGCATGGACAGGTCTTACCGAGACCGAAGCCAAAGAACAGGGTAAAACCGTGGAAGTAGCCAAGTTTCCCTGGGCTGCCTCAGGTAGGGCTGTTTCGTTGGGCATCAGGAACGGGCTGACCAAACTTATCATTGATCCTGAGAATGACCGGATTTTGGGTGCAGGCATGGTGGGGAAAGAAGCAGGAAGTCTGGTTGCTGAAGCAACTCTCGCCATTGAAATGGCTGCTGTGGCACGCGACCTGGAACTTACTATTCATCCGCATCCAACTTTATCAGAAACCCTGATGGAGGCTGCCGAAGTATATTACGGACACGCTACGCACGTTCATAAAAAAAGAAAGAAATAATTTGAATTTGCATCATTCAGATTTTGAATGATTGACAATTGTTTTTTTCAGATTTTCATTTTACGACAAAGACCCAATGCACAAAATTTTTCGCATTGGGTCTTTCTTTATAATATCAGGAAAATAAGGATTTTTTTTATTCAAAAGGGATGTTTGCAAACATAAGTGATAAAACCCATTCATTAAATGCATCCTGAATTCATGCTGATGCTCTATTTTTGCAGTTTAAAAAAAACTGGTATAGAGTAACTTACCCTAACGGGGCGAGTTCCCATTTGCCCCGGCCGCCAGCGGGGAAGATTTTGAATTACTCTTGCTGCCTCTTCATCACATCCCCCTCCAATTCCACGCATTACTTGCACATTGGTTACGCTGCCATCTTTTTCTATCACAAAAGATACAAAAACTCTTCCCTGAATGCCCGTTTCCTTGGCTGCTATAGGGTAACGAAGGTTCTTTCCCAAATATTCATACAGTGCAGTGATACCGCCGGGAAACTCAGGCATGATTTCGGGATTTATAAAAATTTCTTGCTCATCAATCAGTTCTTCCTCTTTCCTGAAATCAACCGTTGAGAAATCTTCAATGGCAACATCGCCTGTAAGGCTTACATCAATGGTGAAATCATGATCTTCATCCAGTGCATCATCTGGCACAATGGTGAATTCCTGCGTGTCGTGAGCAGGTGGGGGATCGGGTGGTTTGGGAATGGTGATGTCGATCATCTCATCGTCAACATAAAC
>CAZPVB010000142.1:0-10460 GCA_964589855.1 uncultured Bacteroidales bacterium | reverse complement strand
TTGTTTTTATAAAGAAAAAGACAAAAAATAAACTGAAACTACAAAGTGAGTAACATTCATCATGCGGTTTGTAAAGCATCTTCTTATTGATCTTCCTTTTCCGAAGATTGGTTATTTACTTCTTCTTTTAACGCTTGAAGGGTATTGTGCTTAAGTTTGCGGTCTTTTACCACCAGCGGCGTTACAGGTGCTTTTGACTTGCTGTTGAAGAGCATGTCGTGTCCCAGGCACAATCCCATCATTATATTGAGTTCCGATCCCTTTTCTTCAAGATATTTTGCCTGCCCCGCCGGATTGCAGGAAATTCCCCTGTATCCTGGCAAAATCTCATCAAAAGGCATTCTGCCATATTTGCAATTTACTTTTGAAACCTCAAACCCTTGTTTCAACAATATATCTTCCAGTTGAGCTGCTTCTTTCTGAAAGGCAATGCAATTGGCAATGCCTATTTTTTTTATTGCTGCTGTATGCGAGTAATCAATAATCTCCTTTATTCTGTCAACCTTTGGGTCCAGTGCATCCTCTGCATGTTGCATGGTATTTTTATCCTTCAGGTTGTAAAGTGCTGACATGTTCTTCTTTTCACTCATAATGTATGTAGATAGAAAAATGTTATAGATGTAAGGGTGCAAAAGTAATCATTTCAAAAATCAAATGATAAAAACTTCTCTGATGCTACACTGTAAAATTTGTATCTTTATAAAACTAAAGTGTTAACTGATGCATTACAAACATCATTTTTTGAATAACCACCCAATCACATTTTATGGAAATACTTGCAACGGTAAAAAAAGAACTTAAAAAGCCTTATCACGATCTTGAATTTTTGCTGGGATGTTTAAGAGAGGTATTGGAGGAAAATAATGAATTATCATTGGCAGGTTGTATACCCTGGATCAATACTATAGATTATAAGGATGCGGTACTTACGGGAAAGCATTTGCATTTATATTCCCTCTGTTTTCATCTGCTCAATATTGTAGAGGTGAATGCAGCCGTGCAAAACCGTCGCCAGAAAGAAGATAAAGAATCTCTTGATAGTGTGAATGGGTTGTGGGGCGATGCCCTGCGAGAATTGAAAAGACACAATATCACCCAGGATCAGATCATGGAGGTAATGGCGGACGTGCTTATTGAACCCGTTTTGACAGCCCATCCAACGGAGGCAAAACGTCTCACCGTACTAAAACATCACCGCGAATTATATCTTCTGCTGGTAAAACGGGAAAACAGCATGTTTACACGGTCAGAGCAAAAAGAGATTCGTCGGGAGATCAAGCTAAACCTTCATCGCCTTTGGCGGATCAACGAAATTTATACTGAAAAACCCACGCTTCAGTCTGAACTCAATAATATTATTCATTACCTGAAAAATGTTTTCCCGGAAGTGATACCACTTCTCGACAGACGATTGGCCCAAGCCTGGGAGGATGCGGGTTTTGACCCTGAATTACTCACCGATACCCGTAAATTGCCACGAATAAATTTCGGCAACTGGGTTGGGGGCGATCGCGATGGCCATCCGCTGGTAACTCATGAGGTAACCCGCGATACCCTTCTTACCCTTCGTTTGAATGCTATTTCCATCATCCGGAAACATCTTAATAAACTTATCAGTAGTCTTGCTTTTCCACTCGAATTGCACGAGGCGGATCAAACATTAAAAAATCGTATCTCCGTTTTACTTGAAGAATTTGGCAGTGAAGGATACCGTGCTTTACAGCGAAACAAGGGAGAGGTTTTCAGGCAGTTTATCAATCTTATCTTGTTGAAACTGCCCGCTGATATACAGGGAGGACAAAATTTTAAACTCATTGATAAACCCCATAGGTATAAAACCGCTCCCGAACTGAAAAATGATCTTTATACGCTTAAAAACGCTTTGGTGCAATATGGTGCCGTTCAAACCGCTAATGCCGATCTGAACCAGATAATCAGGCAGGTTGATGCTTTCGGGTTTCATCTGGCACATCTTGATATAAGGCAAAACAGTAAATTTCATGAAAAAGCATTATCTCAACTGATGAATGCAGCTTCTTTGCCGGGAGATGCGTTTCTGCAGTGGGACGAAAAGAGACGCATGCAGTTCATCAATGAAGAATTACAATCCAACCGGCCTTTCGCTCACTCTAAAATTCCATTGGAAAAAGAAGCAGAAGATGTACTTCTTTGCTACAGGGTGGTGGCCAATCATATTGATGAATATGGTGTTGATGGTCTGGGAGCACTGATTGTGAGTATGACGCGCAGTGCTTCTGATCTGCTCCTGGTATATCTTTTGGCGCGCGAAGCAGGACTGATGGTGCAGACTGAAGGTGGCTTGGCCTGCAAGCTGCCGGTAGTTCCGCTTTTTGAAACCATTGATGATCTCAGAGAAGCACCAATTATTCTCGATCAGTTCCTTTCTCATCCGGTTACATCGCGAAGCATAGAATATCAGCGATCAAGCCGCAACGAAAAATACCCTACCCAGCAGGTAATGGTTGGGTATTCTGACAGCAACAAGGACGGGGGAATTTTATCCAGTCAATGGAATTTGTATTATTCGCAGGGAGATCTGATCTGCATCGGTGAAAAACACAAGGTAAAGATCCGGTTCTTCCACGGCAAAGGCGGATCGATCAGCCGTGGAGCAGGACCGGCACACTGGTTCATACGTTCTTTGCCCCATACCTCAGTTGACCGCAATATCCGTCTTACAGAACAGGGTGAAACCATTGAACGCAAATATGCCAACCGTGTAAATGCTGCCTATAACCTTGAACTTTTGCAGGCAAACGCTGTGAGAGCTACCCTGGTAGATCAGTTCACACAGCGTGGAGGACATCCCCTTACCCGCGAACTCAGTTTGCTCGAAAGAGAAAGCGTAAAACATTATACAAATCTTACCAATCATCCCTATTTTATCAGTTTTTTCAGGCAGGCAACACCCATTGATGCTATTGAGAACAGTAAAATCGGTAGCAGACCCTCCAGAAGATCAGGCAAAAAAACGCTCGATGATCTGCGCGCCATACCCTGGGTATTCAGTTGGGCACAATCGCGCTATAATATTACCTCCTGGTATGGAGTAGGATCAACACTCGAATTCCTGCATAACCAACATCCTGATATGTTCGAAAAGATTATGGAGCATGTGGGCAAAGATAACTTTCTCAGGTATGTGCTCACCAACATCGATACCAGTTTGAATGCCACAGATGAAAACATCATGAAAGCATATGCCGAACTGGTTGAAGAACCGGAAGTGAAAAATACCATACTGGACATGATGCTCAAAGAACTGGATAAAACACGACGTATGATTGATATTTTGCTCAAGCGACCCATCAAGGAACGTCGCAGAAACCATTATTTTAGTACCATACTGCGGGCAGAAGCTCTTACACCCCTCCATCACAAGCAGATCGACTTGTTAAAGCAGTGGAGAACATTGCTGAAAGAGGGTAGGGAGGATGCAGCAGAATCAGTGCTCGTAAAACTGCTGCGAAGCATCAATGCCATTGCAGGCGCCATTGGAAATACAGGATAAAGAGCAGTGTGGAGTATTGGTTATCTACAGGAAAACTACTTTTTTTTACTTACGTGAAAACATTCTTTTGTAAGCAGCAATATGCCTGCCGTACCAGCCAGGTTGCGTAAGACGGGAAAAAACGTAATTTCTGGCATCTCGGCTCCATAAGGTACGAACCGGGAGCAATATATATTTTTGTGAGAACATGATCAGAAAATAAAATGCTGCCAACTTCTTTTTTCCGGCACGCAAACTGAGGTTGTGTCTGAAAAAGAAAAACCGGCTACCCCTGTACTTTTGCAATCCTTCCGGCATTTTTATTCCAAATACCCGATGGTAAAGTTGAAGATAACTTTGGGTTTGCTTTTGAAAATGATCATATTCACTGAAAACGCTCACAGGGTCTTCCCTGCGGCTCAGCAATAAGATATCGTACAGGTCTCTCAGTGAAACATTTCCATAATAATGCCTGCTATGCATCAGTTGCGAATGGATAAAATTATGGATCATTTTTTTATCATCTGCCATTACCATGCCATCAAAGGATGGATCTTTTGATGCTCTTGCTGATCTCCACAGCTCTTCGGTGGTAAACTTTTTCAGGTAAAGATATTGAACCGGTATACGGTGTATTTCAACACCTGCAGTATATCCCTCGCGATACATAATAGGGTAATGCATGGTGGAAGGATAGGAGGAGGGGATAAAAGGTTTTTGGGGTTGGTATCCCAAACGGGTCAGCAACTCCACTGCCGGCAACATATTTTGGTCTTCAACAAGTATGTCTATATCATACATCATCCGCTCTCCGCTATCGTGATAAACCTTATCGATCAGATTAGCACTGCCTTTCATGAATAATGGGGTGATATCCTTGCTTTTCATCAACTGGTTGACGGAGCGGGCATGTTTTTCAATTTTCAGATTCCGTTCATAATTCAATTCATAAATATATTTTAGCGATTCCTGCAATTCGCCGGGCAGATAAATGAGCAGTTGATGCCGTTTTAATGCGAGGTAGCAGGCAGGAAGTACCATGTGGTTGCTTGTAATTTGCACCCAGCGCTGCCATTGGTTTTTGGAGGAAGGAAACTGTTTGATGATGCCGGAAATTCTCCCGGGAAAAAGATCCAGGGATAAAATTCGGGAGGTGAGATAGTACAGATATTCTTGGTTCATGATCATCAGGGTTGGTTGTTAACAAAAAAAACAGGATAGTATACAACGATTGTTTTTCTGCATTTTGCCTTTTGCATAACAAGGGTCATAACAAATTTTGATGGTTTCATTCAACCAAAGATAAAGTGTTTTTTTGTCAATTCTTTATTTCAACATTTTCAACTTTACCATATTATTTATGATCTCATAATGAAAATGAGTATATTTGTGACCTTATTGCATATGCCCATAGTCAATTATTATTACGACCAAAAAAAAGCATCAGTAATTAAAACAAGCTTTGTTTGGCTGAGTATGACCTTAAATATCAAATACAAAATTCACCTATTTTATAAAAAAAAAGAACAAATGGAAAAAAAAGGCATTACCTCCAAAGAATTATTGGTTTTATCAGCTTTCCTGATTGTATTTTCTATTCCCTCTTGTGATGTTGATAATGACGACCAGCAATGGTCTGCCGAAGTAGATACTATACTGGCAGATTATATCACCTCTTCATCGGCAACTTTCAATGCAGATATATTAGGAGATATAAGTTCTCTGGAAGAGATGGGGTTTTGCTACAGCAAAGCACCCCTGCCCACCATACAGGATTCAAAGTTGACAGTACCGGTAACCATTGGTCTTTTTAACGCCTCTGCAGAGGCGCTCGACCCAGGTACCATGTATTATGTCAGAGCGTATTATATAGAAGGAAACCTTGTTTATTATAGTGATGAAGTATCTTTTACCACCACTGTTCCGGTATCAGATATCAATGACAATACCTATGAAACCGTTCAGGTTGGTGATCAGGTATGGTTGAGAAGTAACCTGGCGGTGAAAAATTATCGAAATGGTGACCCCATTGAAGATGGATCGCTTTTGGGTAACTATCTTGAACTGGAAGAACCAAAGTACTTCTTTTATTTTAATGATGAACCTGACAATGAATCAGATTATGGATTGTTGTACACATGGTTCACGATTACAGACGACAGAAATATTTGTCCGGAAGGGTTCAGGGTTCCGGATATTATGGACTGGGAGAATTTGATTATACACCTGGATCCGCTGGCCTATCGCTCTGATAATCTGCCTGTAAATTCGCTTGAGTTAAGCGCTGTGGCAGGAGGTATGATGAAAACTACCGGAAATGTGGAAGACAATACAGGTTTGTGGTATAAACCCAACGGAGATGCCAGCAATGTATCACGGTTAAGTTTTTTACCCAACGGATTAAGAGACCCCTCCGGTACTTTTGACGGCCTGGGATACAATTCACCCCACTGGTCATTTACTGAATATGATCAGGGTTCAGCCATTATGTATTATACTCACTTTTTCAACGGCGGTGTTTATACCAATAATTTCAGCAAAAAAAGCGGATATGCGGTCAGATGCATCAAAGATTAAGATTGTTTCAATCCCCAACTTTTGATTTTTTCAGGATATTGTTTTAAAGCAGCATACATGACATGAGCAGGATGTATGCTGCTTTTGTGTTTTTTAATTGCCCATGGCATCGCCATATTCTATTAAAAAGGCTTTGATAAATTCATCCAGTTCACCGTCCATTACATTTTGAACGTTTGAAGTTTCAACACCGGTTCGATTATCTTTCACCATTTTGTAGGGATGCATTACGTAAGACCTTATTTGCGATCCCCATTCAATTTTCATCTTTGAACTCTCAATGGCATCAAGTTTTTCATGTTTCTTGCGCAATTCGATTTCGTAAAGTTGCGACTTGAGCATGGTGAGCGCTTTTTCTCTGTTTTGCCCTTGCGAGCGTGTTTCCTGACATTCTATAACCAGTCCTGATGGGGCATGTCTTAATCTTACTGCTGTCTCTACCTTGTTTACATTTTGTCCTCCGGGGCCACTGGATCGGAACGTATCCCATGTAATGTCGGCCGGGTTGATGTCAATTTCAATGTTATCGTCGATAATAGGATAGGCATATACAGAGGCAAAGCTGGTATGTCGTTTATTGGCAGCATCAAAAGGCGATAGTCTGACCAGCCGGTGCACACCACTTTCTCCTTTAAGATATCCGTAGGCGAAATCACCTTCAAACTCAAGGGAAGCAGATTTGATACCCGCTCCATCACCTTCCTGTTGATCCAGAACCTTCACTTTGTATTTGTGGCGTTCACCATATCTTATGTACATTCTCATGAGCATTTCTGCCCAATCCTGGCTTTCTGTACCTCCTGCTCCGGAGTTGATGTTCAAAATAGCAGAAAGCCGGTCTTCTTCTTTTCCCAGCATTTTCTGGAATTCCAGTTCTTCGAGTTTTCCAGTGAGCTGATTGTATTGCTCCATTACTTCTTTTTCTTCTGCCTCTCCTTCCTCATAAAAATCGAAAAATACTTTCAGGTCTTCGAAAGCAAGAGCAGCTTGTTCATAACCATCTGTCCATTTTTTATGATTTCTGATATCTTTCATCACCTGTTCGGCTTCTTTGGGGTTCAACCAGAAATCCGGGTTCTCTGTTTTTTCCTGTTGCTGTTTGATGTGGTTCACTTTTTCATCATAGTCAAAGTGACCTCCTCAAGGCTTCCAGCCTTTTATCCAGCGCTTTGATGTCTTCTTTATAAATCATGATCAATATGAATTTTATGTGTTATGAATTAATACTTTCAATTACTTTTTTTATCCGGTCTTCTTCGTATCCTTTTCCGTAAAGATAGCGGAAAGTTTTCTGTTTTTTGATATAAAGATCATTGGTTTTTAACTGTTCACTTTTTTCTGTGGCAAGTTTTTTCAAAGTATGTAAGTATTCCTTTTCGTCAATCTCTTCCAGGGCCATTGCAATCATTTCTTCGTCAATCTTTCTCATCTTCAGTTCCATACTTATTTTATTTTTGCCCCACTTGTTGTTGTTGAACTTTCCTCTTACAAATGCAGAAGCGAATCGCTGATGATCAATGTAGTTTTCGTGAATCATTTGGTCGATTACCTTTTGTGCATCATCTTTTGCAGCACCCCAAAGTTTTAGTTTCTCTTCCAGATCAGAGGAACATCTTTCCTGAAAGGCACAATATTTTGCTGCTTTGGTTAGAAGTTTTTCGAAACTGACCATATTACGACTCTGATTTGCCATGAATATTTCACTTCAGGCGTATGATTTACCTTTTTAATGATAAGGTCGGAGCAGATTCCTGTTAAAGTTTAATTTCGTCATCTATTTTATTAAAGAATCGGTATTCAAGGAAATGATAAGAGAATGAGGGATAAACAGATATCCTGGTTTTAAATCTGAGTATCCATTTTACTTTCCTGCTCAAAATTCCTTTGGTAAGGTATGCGTGCACGTAAGGATGAACTCTTAATGTAAGATCTTTTTCATTTTGTTCCTCAATCAGGTAGCGCAAATTGTTTTCAATTTCATCAATCAAAATGATGCTGGGTTTTATTTCACCAGTGCCTCCGCATGAAGGACATTTTTCAATGATCTCAACTGTGGTTTCAGTTCTTACCCTTTGCCTGGTGATCTGTATGAGTCCAAATTTACTTGGAGGCAATATATTGTGTTTGGCACGGTCTTTTTTCATCTCTTCTTTCATTTTTTCGAAGAGTTTTCGGCGGTTTGCCGAATCGATCATATCGATAAAATCAACCACAATGATTCCGCCCATATCGCGCAATCTGAGTTGACGGGCAATCTCGGCAGCAGCTTCAAGGTTAACCTCCAGGGCATTGGATTCCTGACTGTTATCGGCGTTGATGCGATGCCCGCTGTTCACATCAATCACATGAAGTGCTTCGGTATGTTCAATAATCAGGTAAGTACCCCCTTTTATAGAAACGATTTTGCCAAACGAACCTTTGATCTGCTTTTCTACTCCCAAAGCATCAAAAATGGGCATTTTGTTTTTATAAAGCTTTAATATGTCTGCTTTGGCGGGGGCAATGGTTTTGATATAATCTTTGAGTTCTTCGAAAATTACCTGATCGTTTACATAAATATGATGAAATTCTTCTGTAAGCAGATCGCGCAAAATGGCGGATGTCCTGTTGATCTCACCCTGTATGATCTTGGGTGGCTTAGCGTTTTCGAGTTTTTCGGCCACACTATACCATTTATCAACCAGTGATTGCAGATCGGCATTAAGATCTTTAACCATTTTACCTTCGGCAACTGTTCTGATAATGATGCCGAAATTTTTTGGTTTAATGCTTAGAACCAATCTTTTCAGGCGTTGCTTTTCTTCTGAGGTTTTGATTTTTTGCGATACCGAAACCCTGTCGGAGAAAGGTACAAGTACCAGGTATCGGCCTGCCAATGATATTTCACTTGTAATCCTGGGTCCTTTGGTAGATATGGGTTCTTTGGCAATTTGAACCAGTACCGGTTGGTTTGAACTTAATACGCCTGTTATCTTTCCGGTTTTTTCTATGTCTTTTTCAGGAATAAATTTTTCCATGGGGATGATCTTATTTTTCCCTCCCATGGCCAGCTTGGTAAATTTGTTGAGTGAATTTACCTGTGCTCCCAGGTCAAGATAATGTAAAAAGGCATCTCTTTCATACCCTACATCAACAAAAGCGGCATTCAATCCTGAAATAATTTTTTTTACCTTCCCCAGGTATATGTCTCCCACCGAATAGTTATTGTTTTTCTTTTCTTTATGCAATTCTACCAATTGCTTATCTTCCATAAGGGCAATAACGATTTCCGAGGCGTTCGAATCAATGATTAATTCTTTATTCACAATCTAATATTTTTAGTTTATTACTATTATCTTCTGTTGTTGATCCTTTTTGAGAACAGTTTTTCTGCCGGGGGTGTTGTCTTCTTCAATATCAGCAAAATTCTATTACTCCTTGTTTTTCTTAACAGATGCTGCTGCCCTTGTCAGATATCATTATGCACCAATACAAATGAACCGAGCCATGACAATACTATTGACAGACAATCGTGTGATTATAATTCGCAACACGTTAAAAAGAACAAAACTGTTTTTTGGCAAGCTCCCCCGTAAGAATAAGAACGGGGCAGGCATCTGACCGACTTAATCAAATTATAAACAGATAAAATATTGTTGCAAGTCAAAGAGATGTCTGCAGGCATCCAAAAAAAGAGGGCGTTTTACGCAAATGACTGAAAAACAAATAAATACATGGTTTTAAAGTTCTTCGTTTCAGCACAAAGAATTTACCACCAAAGCATTTCAAACTTTTTGTCTGCTTTTGTTTGTGCAGGTTGATTGTTCAGGAAAACTTAAACAATTGCAAACTCAAAACAATAGCAAACAGGATCAAACAGGATCTTGTTTGGTTGCTTAATTCTATTGTATCTATCTGCCTGGTAGCAAAAAAACTACTGTGGGCAGATCACAATAAATGAAGATGAATAAAGGGAAGGATACAGGTTCAGAATAGTAGATGTAATCACAAAACAAAATTACATAATACCAGTACAATGAAAGGTATTATGTAATTTTTTAAGGTTTCAACATATATTAAAGCGTGTTATTTCTTCTTATGACGATTCTTGCGAAGTCTTTTTTTACGCTTATGTGTTGCCATCTTATGTCTTTTTCTTTTTTTTCCGCTTGGCATATTTTTTATTTTTAGAATTTATTTTTTATAGAATTTCTTGCAACTATTTCCTTACAGGTCAAACTTTCACAGATTCTTTTACCTCTGTTACAAATTCTTTGGCAGGTTTAAAAGAAGGAATAGAATGAGCGGGGATGATAATGGTTGTGTTTTTGGAAATATTGCGTCCTGTTTTTTCGGCTCTTTGCTTAATTATAAAGCTTCCAAATCCTCTCAA
>CAZPVB010000141.1:0-10620 GCA_964589855.1 uncultured Bacteroidales bacterium | reverse complement strand
CTGAACATCTTGCAGAAGCAATCCACTACAGAAGTCTGGACCGTGAAACCTGGGCGGCCTGAGGGAGCGCATCATTTCCCATTGGGTTTATGATGTGGGTTTAACAAGTGCAAAAAGACATTTGAACAGACTGATAAGATGGGGTGAAATATTTCCTGTCTACATAAAATACACAGAACCAATTGACAACTATATCTTATTTTGTCATGTGAAATTGTACTTCAATAACATAAAATTTAAAAAATGAATCGAGTTAAAGCGGTGTTTACTGCTGAGAATGTAATTTAGCAAACATGGCTGGATAAAAGGGTGTGAAGTATAAGGAATAGTCAAGTATGAATAACGAAATTATAAAAGACTGAAAGTACATTATTTTTAGGCAGAGTAGTTTTTAAAAGATTAAGAAATGAGCATCGAATCCAAATTCTCACAAAAGCAAATTGAGAATCGTATTTTTACGATTCGTGATTTACATGTAATGATTGATGGTGATTTGGCGGATATGTATCAGGTAGAGACGAAAGTGTTAAACCAGGCCGTGAAACGAAATATTGAGCGATTTCCTGCAAATTTTCGTTTTCAACTTACGTTAGAAGAGGCAAGTCAACTTCGTTTGAAATCGCAATTTTCAAATTCAGGTTCAAGGTCACAAACTGTGACCTTGAGCGAATCATCCGGTCAACGAGGAAAAAACATAAAGTATCTTCCTTACGCTTATACCGAACAGGGTGTAGCAATGCTTTCATCTGTATTGCGAAGTGACATTGCTATTGCAGTGAGCATTCAAATCATAAATGCCTTTGTAGAAATGCGAAAGATTATTGCTAATCACCAGGGAATATTGCAAAGAATGGAGGGTCTGGAAAAAAAACAAATGGAAACCGATCTGAAGTTTGAACAAGTATTCAAAGCATTAGAAAGTAAAAATGTGATTCCCTCTCAGGGCGTATTCTTCGATGGACAAGTATTTGATGCCTACGAGCTGGCTTCTAAAATAATTCGCTCGGCTAAACAAAGTATTGTATTGATAGATAATTACATTGACGAAAACACGCTCACTCATCTTAGCAAAAAAAACGATAAGGTAAAAGTTGTTTTGCTGACCAGGAGTATCTCAAAGCAACTTACCCTGGATGTAAAGAAAGCCAATGACCAATATGGCAACTTTGAAATAAATGCCTTCAATAAAAGTCACGACCGCTTTTTGATTATTGACAGACAAGAGGTCTTTCACCTGGGTGCCTCACTAAAAGATTTGGGTAAAAAATGGTTCGCGTTTTCTAAAATGGATAAAAACTCAGTGGATAATATTTTGAAGGAAATTTGCCTGTAAGGGAGATGAGGAACCCAATACCCCGGTTGCGGTTTTACGGATCTTTTGAGGGAAGGGGAGTGGGAAGTGAAAATTCCTCAAAACTAAAAAGGTATTGGCCCGCAATTACCCCCAATACATACAAATTGCTCAAAACCTGCTTCAAAATGGTTTATCGATCATTCATGATGCAAATAAGTTGTATTGGAAGCACGATAGGTAAATCGTATTCTATACCGGCCCACCATAATAATCCTGCGATGGTCTGCGCTTTTTTATGTTTTCCAGTGCTTCTGCTTTTTGCTCTTCTGTGTAGTTTTTCCAATTGGCAATCTCTTCCAGGGAGCGGTAGCATCCGATACAAACACCTTCTCTTGTTATACATATATCGCGGCAGGGAGATTGAATCTTTTTACTTTTAAACATGAAGAAGTAGTTTTATGGTTATTTCTCAATTATTTTCATTGTTTTCCGTAACGGTTGAAACTTTTCAAATAACATGCAAAAGTACATAATTAAATGCAATCAGAAACTTTGCATTGTTATGCAGGTGATGCGAAAATGAATCCCATCCGTCAATTGTTTTTTTGAAACATCTTATTTGTTGCAGTTGTTCAAAGTAGTTTTTTTTTGAATACGTTATTTTTTGCAGAATCACCTGAAAACCTGGTTTTTTTCTTGTTTTACGATCCTTAGGAAAATGGAGTGATTGATTACCGCTATCGTTTTCAGAAGGTTCTGAAGTGCGCAAATTCTGGCAATGCAATCAGCCAACTGCGAACCAGATATTGTGATGAGATGTATCTAAATGCAGAATGGATACGCTGTTTTAAGTAGTATTTGATCTTTTTACAGGATATTTTTTTGATTTCATGACGAATTGCAACCTGTTTCTACTCTTTCATAAAGGATTTTCCTAATTTTGCATGAAAGAAAAAATGTTGAACCCCAAAAGATATAGATTATGAGTAAGGTATTGATCATAGGCGCAGGTGGCGTTGGCAATGTGGTTACCCGCAAATGTGCTGCTGTGCCCGGAGTTTTTACAGATATAATGTTGGCCAGTCGCACCCTGGAAAAGTGTGAAGCCATTGCACACGATATCGGAAACGACCGTGTAAAAACGGCTCAGGTAGATGCTGATAATGTGCCTGAACTGGTAGAACTGATTGAAGATTTCAGACCTGATCTGGTGATCAATGTCGCCCTGCCTTACCAGGATCTGACGATTATGGAAGCTTGCCTGCAAACCAAAACACACTACCTGGATACGGCAAACTACGAACCCCGCGATGTGGCCAAGTTTGAATATAAATGGCAGTGGGCCTATCATGAAAAATTTAAAGAAGCAGGTATATTGGCTGTTTTGGGTTGCGGATTTGATCCGGGTGTAACGGGCGTTTTTACTGCCTATGCTGCAAAACATTATTTCGATGAAATGCATTTTCTCGATATTGTGGATTGCAATGCGGGTGAACATGGCAAATCTTTCGCCACCAACTTTAATCCTGAGATCAATATCCGCGAGATCACCCAAAGAGGAAAATACTGGGAGAACGGGCAATGGATAGAAACCAATCCCTTAGAGATTTCCAAACCCATTGAATATCCCGAAATTGGCGCCCGTGATTCTTATCTGCTTTACCATGAGGAACTGGAATCTCTGGTGAAAAATTTTCCTACTTTGAAAAGAGCCAGATTCTGGATGACTTTCGGAAAACAGTATATCAACTTCCTGAATGTGCTGCAGGAGGTGGGCATGACCAGCATCAAGCCCATCAACTTCAAAGGAATGGATATTGTTCCGCTGGAATTTCTGAAAGCCGTTTTGCCTGAACCTTCTTCCCTGGGCGAGGGGTACAAAGGGCAAACCTCTATCGGGTGTCAGATAAAAGGATTGAAGGACGGGAATGAACGTACCTACTATGTCTGGAACAACTGCTCACATGCTGAAGCATACCGCGATGTAAAAGCCCAGGCGATCTCCTTTACAACAGGCGTTCCTGCTATGATCGGTGCCATGATGATGCTTACCGGAAAATGGACCGGTGAGGGCGTTTTCAATGTCGAACAGTTTGATCCCGATCCTTTCATGGAAAAACTGCCTCAATACGGTCTTCCCTGGCATGAAATGGTTGATCATCCTTTACCCGTGGAAAAATGAGTGTAGATTTTTCCCAAATACCCTCTCCGTGTTTTGTGCTCGATGAAGAGTTGTTGAAAATCAACCTGGAAATACTCAATTTGGTGCAGCAGGAAGCAGATGTAGAGATCATTTGTGCCCTGAAAGGGTACGCCATGTGGTCAACCTTCCCGCTTCTCAAAAAATACCTCAGTGGTGCCACTGCCAGCTCCTTACACGAGGCCCGATTGATTTTCGAGGAAATGGGCACGGAAGCACATACCTATAGCCCGGTTTATTTTGAGAACGAAATGGATGATTTGCTTCATTACAGCAGTCATCTTAGCTTTAATTCTTTTAACCAGTATGATGCGTTCAGGCAAAAGGTGCTTGCTTTTGAAAAACCGGTAAGCATGGGTATACGCATCAATCCAGAATATTCGGAGGTAGAGACCGATCTGTATAATCCTGCCGTTCCCGGTTCCAGACTGGGGGTTACCATCGGTCAAATGCCAGAAAACCTGCCATCAGAAATAGAAGGATTGCACTTTCATGTACTTTGCGAAAACGACTCTCATGTGCTGGAACGCACCCTGAAAAAGACAGAAGAGAAATTCGGAAAATATATCCGTCAGGTAAAGTGGTTCAACATGGGAGGTGGTCACCATATTACCCGTGAAGGTTATGATGTAAACCACCTCGTGCAATTGTTGAAAGATTTTAAAAATCGCTATCCCAACCTTGAGAAAGTAATCCTGGAACCGGGGGAAGCGGTTGGCTGGCAAACCGGGTATCTGGTTTCAACAGTACATGACATTATCGAAAACAAAGGGATCTGGGTGGCAATGCTCGATGTGAGTTTTACCGCTCATATGCCCGATTGTCTTGAGATGCCTTACAAACCTCGTATTTTGGGAGCAAAAGATGCCAAACCTGGTAAAAAACGCTACCGGATGGGCGGAACGACTTGCCTGGCAGGTGATTATATGGGAATGGGGGATTATAACTTTGATAAAGAGTTGAAAGTGGGAGATAAAGTGATTTTTGATGACATGATCCATTACACCATGGTGAAAACCTCTTTTTTCAATGGGGTAAAGCATCCTTCCATTGGTATATGGCGTGAAGGACAGTTTGTACCTTGCAGATTTTTTGGGTATGAAGATTATAAAAACAAACTTTCCTGATTATTTAGTCTTTGCAGGATAACGCCTAATACTGCGTTATTCTCGTTTTTGGTTCAGTCATTTACGAAAAGTAAACTCCATCAATTCAAAAACTCCGAAAGCCTTGTCTTTGAAGATTTCTTATCAAAAACAGAAAAAGCAGGAGTTTTCTTGCTGACACTATTTAAATCACCCCTTTGGATTGCGCGAGGATGACAATTTTCCATGCTGAAGAAACATCGTTGTTTTTCAGGTAGTCTTTCACCTTCTGATGAGTCATCGATATGTTTTCTTTATGATTGCCTTTCAGCATATCTGTCCAGCGCTGTATATCAGGTAATCTTCCAAACTCATTGGCCTGTTCCTGCGATGGCAGTTGGGTTACGCCCGCCAGCATGGCGAGTTGGTTGCCGGTAAGGATATGGCTGTTTTTCAGATGACCGGGCAGGTTGTCGAAACCAATGGCAATTTCTGCAGGGGGTTGTTTAATGGCAAAAATGCTATCGGAGAAAGCACGTGCATAGTTAAAATTGCCTAACCTGCCTACCATGTCAATTTTCAGGGGATCAATGGTATCGTCGTCAGCAAAAATATCTTCATGCATGTGTATGAGGTTTGCCTGCGCAATAACGAGGTTTGCTGCACCGGGTTTGTCGCTCAGTGTTTTCACCTCTAATACTTTGCACTCAAACTGAACCGGGGATTCTTTTACCCTGAAGGGTTTAACCGTTTCGGAGGGGATGGGGGTAAAACCGCCCTTGATAAACTCATTGACGCCCGTGGCATATTCAACGCCACAAATGGCCATTTGTCCTGCCATATCATGATTCACCAGGTTGATGACCACCTCGCCGGTTGCCTTTGCATTGGCCAAAGTGTCTTTGTTGCTTCCATCGCGCCGTGTGTTGGCTGAAAAAATAAATACAGGTGGCGTACTGCTGAATACATTAAAAAAGCTATAGGGTGCAAGGTTGGGATGGCCTTCTGCATCCATGGTGCTGGCAAAACAGATGGGGCGCGGGTTCACACTGCCCAGAATGTAATGGTGCCGTTGACGGGGCGAAAGTGATTCAGGGGTAAAGGTTCTAAAATTCTTCATTGTTTAAATAAGTGGTGACAAGTATGAATTTCGGTTGATGAGCAAATGTAACAAAAGAATTTTGTTCAATAAAGCATCTTTTCAAGATACCTGCTATTGCTTTTGACCTGTGCTTTTTATATGATCGATAAGTTCCTGTATGTTGAAAAAATCTCCGGTGTAAAGAATGCCATCTATCTCCACAATAAAGGGGGGTACCTCTTCAGTTTTGTATCCCCAATGTTCTGTTCTTCTTTTAAACTCATTGGGGCGTGTAGAAGTGATGAAAACTTCGTGATCCATTCCATAATTTGAGAAATCAATGCCAAGGTTTCTTGCATGGCAATTCCAACCGTCATGGTAAAGGGTGATTTTTTTATTTTTTAATTCGTCGAACTCCATGAATGCGCCCTCCTGAATAGGTGGAGAACCGTATTTTCTTCCTAGTTTTACAATTACCATCCCACGTTTTCCTCTTTGCGGCGGTATGGTAGCAATTCCCAGATGAGAATATTTTGGGTTCATCAATAACCTGCAATGTCCTTTACTTCTTAAAAATACAGGTACCGATCCACAGGTTTCATTTCTTCCATAACTTATGATTTCGCCTAAAGAACCAAAATCACGGGTGTACTTATTTACTCTGTCTCTCACGCGGCTTCCATCCGAACCTACATGTCCACGTATGCTGTTCCTGATCAGGTCGTTGGCATGGTCTGCAGCTGCTTTTGCCAGTTCCTGATCCCATTGTAGTTCCGAAGCAGATGGAAACCATTCTTCACCGCAAATTTGAGATATTGAACGCGCTTTATTGAAATAGATCATGCCTGCCGAATCGGTTGAGGCGGCAATAAAAGGCTCACTGGATGGGTTCTTCTGGGCATTGGACTGGATTCCGGTAATGAAAACAGAAGCGATAGATAGAATAAAAAATAATCTCATGCATAATGGTTTTGGGAACAACTATAAGTTCATTGTATGAGCAAACAAATGGAAGGGTAAGTTTGGTTCAATGAAAACAATATTTCTTTAAGCATTGGATGTAAGTGATGGTATTGTGACGGTTTCTTTTGTATACTACTTTGATCTCGTTTGGTGCTATCAGTTTGAAGCAAGATTTTTATCCATAAATAATGCTATCCTGTCCATGCCCTCAGGAAAGTAGCAGTGCTTGATTTTTATAATGGGTGCAGATATTTCATGTTTATCAGTTTGTAATTCTGGAACTATCAGATATATAGTTTTTTACAATTCTCCTGATTTTTTTTAGAACACTGATAACACTGATTTTACAGATAATCACTGATAGAAAAAATCTGTGTAAATCAGATCAATCTGTGTTATCTGCGTTCCATTATTTTGCTAATAATCATGCCCGTGTGTGTCAATACTATTGTCATGGCCCGGTTCATCGTATGTACTCCATGTATTTTGCAGTTTTTTCCGCTGTTGCTTCCCCTGATATCTTTTCAAGCAAATAGAACGACAGATCAATTCCGGCAGAAACTCCAGCAGAAGTAAGAAGTTTTCCGTTGTCGGTATAGCGAAGGTTTTTACAGGCAACGGACAATGGCTCCAATGCAGATATTTCATTGTATACTGTATGATGGGTGGTAAATTTCTTGTTTTTCAACCATCCCAACTTTGCCGCTATGCGTGCCCCGGAACAAACGGTAAAGGTGAATTGACTTTTACCAAAAAGGTCATTTAAAAAGGTCATTGAATTTTTATTCTCAACCACCTTTTTGCTACCCTCTCCTCCGGGTATAATCAGGATGTCAGGATTTGGCATGTTCTGAAAACCAAAAGAAGGATTTATACTCAGTCCGTTGATGGTGCTGACAGAAACTTGTTTTTCGGCAAACGTATAAACATTGAAAATTTTGTTTCCTGACACAAAATTAGCTGCTGAAAACACTTCCAGCGGCCCGCAGAAATCCAATGTTTCTATATCATTGAAAATAAATATTCCGGTATTTAGCATCCCTGGTTTTTAAAGTATTATTCAACGATCATCAGGGGAAGTCTTGTTTGCATTTTGTGACGCTCTAAAACAAGAAAGTACAAGCCTGTTTCTACCTTGTTGCCCCTGGCAAGTATATCCCAACGGATAAGGTTTTTACCCTTTTCCATTTTTACCTTGTTTCGCTCTGTGATCAGGTTTCCATCTGCTGAAACCAGCTGCAGGGTATAACTCCCGGGTTGAATGGCAGATACAAACATATTGCCACCAGCCTTAAGCGGATTGGGGAAGATGTGCGATATTTCTTCATTTTCCCAAAACTCATTGTCAACCGTATGGAGTACGATAACAATGTCCTGGTTGTTTTCATCCAAAATTGCCTGGTTAGAGATGATCTCACCCGTTTCTTCTGTGCTCATGGTGTATTCGCCATAGGGAACCTGAGATAACACATAGGGCTCGGTTAGGCTTTCTGTTGTAAATGAATAATTTCCTTCAGGTCCGGCAACCTCCGCCTCTACGTTTTGAATGATCTGTCCGTCCTGGTTCTCCACATAACAATTCAAATCGGCACGAAGCATGTCGAGAGAAATGTCCCGGTTGCTGGACGTAATACCCGGCAAAACCCTTATCTGATCGATTTCCATGGTGGTGGTATAGGGATGACTTGCTATCAGATCATGCATTCCAGGGGATAGAGTAAGGGTGTAATTGCCTTCATCATCTATTTCTGCAATAGAATCGCCTGATGCAATGCTTACTTCTGAAACATCAGCCATGCCATCTTCTATGGTAACCACTCCTGAGATGAATCCATCCTGTGCAAAAACCCCTTCCATGTCGGTGATTACAATCTTTCCGTTGTTTTCATCGATTACTGTATCGGTTTCCAGAAAAGCGATTCCTGATTGTGCGGATGTGGTATAGTTGCCATAAGGTACGCCTGTGAACTCAAGGGGAGTTTCTGATGCTGTGTCAGAATAAGTGTCTTCTGGTCCGCTTATGTTTACAGAAGCAGGAAAAACCGGGTTTCCTTCTGCATCCTCAAGAATAACCTGTATATCGCTTCGCAATGCCAGCATTTGAAAATTCTGAGTTGTACCTTCTCCTTCTATGAGTTCAATATCCTGGATGACAATTTCCTGCAAGTAGGGATGATCAGCTGTAAGGGTATATGTGCCAGGCATTACAGTCATCTGAAAACTACCATCTTCGTCAGGGTATGCACTCATTTCCCCTACGGTTATTTCCACCTCTTGTGGTTCAACAACTTCATTTTCAATTGTAACAGTACCTGTCAAGGTTGAGTTCAGTCCCAGCATACCATCAGGATAAAGATTTTGCATGAAGATATCGTATTTTTCGTTCCTGTCATCTTCAAAAGCAAAAACCCAGTATTGATCATTAAAGTGTGAAGAAACGATCCGTCCCTTACCGGATTGGGCGCTGGCAAATGCAATCGTGGCAGGTTCCCAGAAATTTTGCCCGTTCTCATCCAGGTATTGTGCGATGAAGGTGTTGTTTGAGGCGGTAGTCGTTTTGTAAATCAAAACCGCTTTATTATCATGGGGCAACAGGTCTGATATCAGTGTTTCCTGGTTGCTGATATCTATGATCTTTTTGCCACCTTCACCCCAAAGCAGCGCTCCGCCGCTGGTAATTTTTTGTCCGTAAATGCCGCTTTGATTCTGGTCGCCGGTTACTTCATCCCAGTAAACATAAATATTTTCACCTGCTTCATCTTGTACAAATTTTGGATTGAACTGGTTGAAATCATTTCTATTGGATAAAAGTAGTCCATTTTCTGTGAAGGAAGTATTTCCCTCATGATCAACATGCTGAATCCAGGATGAAGAGATGGTGCCTGATATCTGATTATCGTGCCAGGCGATATAGAACCCTCCGTTTCCATCGGGTTTTATGGGAAGCAGCTGTGTCCAGGCAGTAATGGTTCCCGCAGTTTGTATTTCGGCGGGATCATCCCAAACGGGTTCTCCGTCCAGATCATATCTTTGTGCAAATAAATGGCGTGTGGGAGCCCAATTTGCACCCGTATCCTCATAATATTTCATGATGAAATCATCTTCGCCAGACGGCAGCAGCTGAGGCCAGGTAAGGTTGCCGGTCGCTGAAGTAATGTCCTTTCCTGATTCGCCAAATAATTTTGTACCATCAGGAGATATCTTTTGTATTACGATCTTTGAGGTGTTATATTTTGATTGCCAGGCGATAATGCTGTTATTAGAATTTGTAACCGTTACTTTGGGGGATGCTTCAAATCTTTCATTGTTGGATAGTTCAATTCCGTCTTCTCCCCAGATAAACTCACCTTCAGGAGATATGCGGTATGCATAAATATTATTGTTGCCCGCGTTTCTTATATCCTGGAAAGTAATAATGGCGTGATTCTCATGGTCAACGGTCATGTCCCAGTCGGTGATCCACGACATGGAAGGATGATCGCTCACCAGCAATCCATTTTCCTGCCAGAGAATATTCCCGTTATTGTCAAGGCGTTGTAGTCTGATGTTGTAATTGTTTCCTTCCAGAGAATAGTAGCCAACAAAGTAATCGCCATTGGATGCCATGGCAATCTTTGGCAGCACCTGCTCGTCTGTAAGATCGGTTATCTGAAGGTTTACAGACGGATTGCTGCTCCATTGTGCCATGGAAAAGGTTGCCGACATGATGATCATTAGTGTAAAACAG
This sequence comes from uncultured Bacteroidales bacterium, assembly GCA_964589855.1. GTDB lineage: Bacteria > Bacteroidota > Bacteroidia > Bacteroidales > UBA7960 > SKVR01. The sequence continues at coordinate 270 of CAZPVB010000141.1, read as the reverse complement.
ATATTTTTCATGGGGAGTTTTGATTCGTTGTAAGGTATTTTGTTTACGTCAAATGCAAGGCAAGGATTTATTACAATTCCTGCATCACCTCATCGGTAAGTTCGAGATTATGAAATACATTTTGTACATCGTCGTCTTCTTCAATCATATCTATTAGTTTCAGCGTTTTTAAACTATGTTCCTTGTCTAATGAGACGGTTGTTTGAGGAATCCGCTGAAGTTCCTGTTTTTCGGGTTCAAGTCCGAGTTCTTCCAGTTTTTTCTGCATGG
>CAZPVB010000140.1:3142-10748 GCA_964589855.1 uncultured Bacteroidales bacterium | reverse complement strand
TCTGTGCAAATCCGCTCAATCTGTGTCATCTGCGTTCCATTTATCTTAACCATCCGCGTGTGTGTCAAAACTTTTGTCATGGCTCGGTTCATCGAAAAAATGATTTTCATTGCCCAAAGACTTCATAAACAGATAAAAGCAAATTGAATTTATAGAATCATTTGTAATCATTTATTCATCTATCTGACTATCCAATTATGAGTCCACTCTGAAAAATCAATTATCCACAAATTACACAGATTTACACAGATGTTAAATTCTGATAATCAATTTGTTTAAAAAAAGAAAATGAACACAGATTTGCCGAAAACAAGTTTTCGGAGTGGACTCAATTATTTAATTGTAAGAAAATTCTGTTGATATGTATGTAAGCGTTTAATCCATAAAAAAAATTTGTTTTCAATAAACAGGTTGGATGGAACTCCATGTTTGCTGTTTATGATGGTGTTTGTGTTTAACTTGCAAACATGTTTTTTTGATCATATTATAATTTAATTAAATTGCTTTGATGGAACCTCCATTTAACTGATTATTTTTACATTGTGTATAACTTTATTGATTATGCAAGCTCAGTTGAGTGCAATACAACACGGAGGATTGATCACTAAAAAAGCATAACGTATGCAATGAAAAATTAGCGGGTAATTTTATTTCAAATCAAAACATATTGGCAATAGAAGTAAATTTACCCATTGCTGCATATTTTTCGAATCTGTTCTGCAAAATTTCTTCTTTAGGAACCTGATTAAAGATACAAAGATTTTTGGTGATTGATTTTTTGATCGCCCGTGCTGTTTGTAAATAATTTTCGTGTGCTCCTCCTTCAGGTTCTTCGATGATTTCATCAATTACATTGTGCTTGTATAAAGCATATGCGGTAAGATTGAGTGCTTTTGCGGCGTCGGGAGCAAATTTGGCATCTCTCCATAAAATTGAAGCACATCCTTCGGGTGAAATAACGGAGTAGATAGAGTTTGAAAGCATAAGAATACGATCACCTACGCCAATACCTAATGCGCCACCGCTTCCTCCTTCACCAATAACAACGGAAATAACCGGCACTTCGAGCGCTGCCATTTCTGTGATATTTTTGGCGATAGACTCTGCCTGGCCTCTTTCCTCTGCTTCTAAACCGGGGAAAGCACCCGGGGTATCAATAAAGGTAATAACGGGCAGGTTGAATCGTTCGGCTAATTTCATCAGGCGAAGTGCTTTCCGGTATCCTTCGGGTTTGGCCATTCCAAAATTGCGTTCAATATTTTCGTTGGTATTTTTTCCTTTGTTATGTCCGATCAGCATAACTTTATGTCCGCCAATTTTAGCAAAACCCCCAATAATGGCTTTATCGTCAGAGAAATATCTGTCGCCATGAAGTTCTGTAAAATTGGTAAAGATCAAATTGATATAATCCTGCAGGATCGGTCTGGAGGGGTGTCGGCTGATCTTAACGATCTCCCATGCTGAGGATTCTGGTGCATTTGCACTGCCTGTGTTTTGTTTGTGTTTCTGCTTTTTGTCAAGCACTTTTGTAGCTGAAGCTAAAGGCATACTTGTTAGATTTGGTTTATAACTGTATGAATTAATTGCTGAACTTAACGATTGTAAAAGCTGAGCACATTGCTCAGATAATCTTTAAGATCTTTTCTATTCACAATGGCATCTATAAATCCATGTTCGAGCAGATATTCAGCAGTTTGAAAATCATCGGGTAATTTTTCACCAATAGTTTGTTCTATTACTCTTCTGCCGGCAAAGCCAATTACAGCGCCGGGTTCAGAGATGTTTAAATCTCCCATCATGGCATAGCTGGCAGTTACGCCACCGGTGGTGGGATTGAGCAAAACAGAGATATAAGGGATATTTTTTTTGTTCAGACGTGAGATACCGGCACAGGTTTTTGCCATCTGCATCAGAGACAACACTCCTTCCTGCATCCTGGCACCTCCGGAGGCGGAAAAAACAATATAGGGAAGGTTGTTTTCAAAAGCAAAATTAGCGGCCTGGAGTATTTTTTCTCCGGTGCCGCTTCCCAAACTTCCGCCTAAAAAACGAAAATCCATGATCGCTGCAACTACATTCAAACCATTCATTTTACCATACCCTGTAATCACCGATTCTGAAATACCCGATTTTTTCCGGTTGGTGATAATTTTATCACTATAACTGCCTTTCAGATCAACAAATCCAAGAGAATCCACAGGACTAATGTCCGAAAACAATTCGTGGAAAGAGTTTTTATCGAAGAGTATTTCTATGCGTTTAAAGGCATCAATACTGCCATGGAAGTTGCAATTCGGACACACATTTAAATTTTCTGTCCACTTTTTTTGCCATATATGCGAGTGACATTGCTTGCACTGAATCCAAAGACTATTTTTTTGTCCTTTTTTTTCTGCAATAGGTTTGTCTAACCAAGCCATAAATAAATTTCTGTTTTTTTGTATAGATAAATCGATTTATCAAATATTTATCAGATAAATTTAAATAAATATCCGATAAAACAAATAAATTGACAAATGAAAAAAAATCATCAGACCTTAAACCTTGGTAAATATACTTTACAAAAAATTAATAACCAAAACTTTTTTTTAATATCCTGAAACAATTGTATAACTACCCACTAAGAAATTGTAAATTAACTCGCCTAATTTCCTAAAAAAAAGCACTTTAAATTTTAGTTTTTTCTTGTTATGACTAAAGGCACAAGAAGTCAATTCAATTCATATTCCAGTGATGAGATTACAGATATTTTTCTTTATTGATTTTGAGAAATTTTATTTTATTAGTTGATATTTAGGTTAATTTAATTCATACATAATTTGAGACAAGATGTTTTTATTTTCCTTGTATCAGAACATGAAGCTACCATTTTTCAAGATACTGTTAACTAGTCTTTGCAAGAAAACACCAAATACTGCGTTATTTTCGTTTATGAACCAGTCAATTACGAAAAGTAAACTCCTTAAATTCAAAACTTCGAAAGCCTTGTCTTTGACGATTTTTTAACAAAGACACAAAAAATAAGTGTTTTCTTGCTGGCACTAATTAAAGGATGCCTTTCCATAATTATTGATAATAAAAACCAATCATGTCCACTCAAGGTTTAATATTCGGATAATTACTGAGCTTTTTTGATTTTATTGCTAATTTTGATCTGATTTTTTAATTTGGTTATTTCAGTTTGTTTTACCAAAAGCAGAGGATCATCTCTGACAGGAAACAATCAAAACATCATACAAGCAAACCATTGTAAAGACTTTCCATGATACCAGAAACGCTTTTTGACATTATCCGTTTTCCCAGTCGTGAAATATCTGTCGGCGATCGACCTTTGGGAGGCAACAATCCAATACGTCTTCAATCAATGACCAATACACCTGCCTCTGATATAGATTCAACAGTTGATCAATGTATACGAATTATTGAAGCAGGGGCTGATTATGTTCGCATATCTACACCTAATTTGAAATCAGCACATGAAATACTGAGTGTGAAAAAAAAACTTAGGATTGCCGGTTTTACCCATCCCCTGGTTGCTGATGTTCATTTTAATCCGGAAGTTGCTCTTATCGCAGCCCGGCACGTTGAAAAGATACGCATCAACCCTGGTAATTATACAGGAGCCGTTTCAAAGCGCAAGGTCAGTTTCAGTGATCAGGAGACAGAAGAAATACTGGAGAGGACAAGAAACAAGATCAAGCCCCTGGTTGATGTTTGTAAAGAAAATGGCACCGCCCTGCGCATTGGAACAAACATGGGATCACTATCACCCCGTATTATTGCTCAATATGGCAATACTCCCGCTGCTATGGTTGCTTCAACTCTTGAGTTTCTGGAAATTTTCAGATCGCTTGATTTTCACCAACTGGTTATTTCTTTAAAAACCAGCAAACCTCTTACGATGGTCCAGGCGTATGAAGAAATGGTTGAGAAAATGCTCGAACTTGGCATGGATTATCCTCTGCACGTAGGCATCACAGAAGCAGGAGAGAGAGAAAACGGAAGGATAAAGTCAGCATTAGGTATTTGCACTCTTTTAAACAAAGGTATTGGAGATACTGTAAGAGTAAGCTTAACAGAAAAACCTGAAAATGAGATTCCTTTTGCAAAAAAACTTACCTCTGTTTATCAGATACCTTTTGCGAAAAAAAGGAATAAAGAATCCTACAAACTGCGGAAACTTGCCATTAGCAATAACGAATTGTATCCTTTGGGCGATAAAAGACGTGCTGTGGTTATTGAGGATGCTTACCCTGAAAAAATTCTTAAAGAAAAAAATAAGATAAATATTGACCCCAACCTCCTATATAAAGAAAAAGATTCGCTGAATCCGGTAACTGAAACTGACATTTTTTTTATTAAAAATACATCAGAAGCAGATAAAAATTTATCGGGTAATTTTTTATTGCCAACCAAAAACCCATCCTTAGTTGGTAATGAAAAAAAAGTCGTTTTGTGCAACAATTTGGATGGTTTAAGCAGTGAATCCGCGAAAAATTCCAACATTTGGATAAAGGTTCCCTGCCCTCCGGATGATTCAATAACCAAACACCTGAAAGAAAAGCGCCCCGGGACCATTCTCATAGACCTCAACGGATGCGAAAACATAACCAGTTTAGAGAACCTGATTAATTTTTGCCATGAAGAGAAAATACCTGCAGTTTTAAAAAAAGTGATTCATACAAGCGATGTAGATGAATTGATTTGTAACATCGCTATTTTGGCAGGAGAGTATCTTCTTGAAAAAAAAATTCATGGATTATGGATCAGCAGCCCCAGTCTGAAAGATAAGACTACAGAAATTTGTTATGGTTTTCTTCAATCCGCAGGGGTAAGAATAACCAAAACCGAATTTATTTCCTGTCCTACCTGTGCACGCACCTCCTATGATCTTGAAAAAGTTTTAAAGGATATAAGACAACACACTTCAGCAATACCTGGATTAAAAATAGCGGTGATGGGTTGCGTTGTTAATGGCCCGGGAGAAATGGCAGATGCTGATTTTGGTTTTGTTGGTGCTGGTAATGGAAAAATTCACTTGTATAAAGGAAAAAGTCCGATTAGAAAAAATGTTTCACCCGATAATGCTGCAAGGGTACTTATGAAAGTACTGGAGGAAAATGGATACATGATAAAGAGAGAATAAAAATGTCTTTTTCATTCCACACAAGGTAAATGATTTAAAACAGAAATCTCTCTTCATGAGCGAGATAACTGCTGATTACACAATTATTCCAGATCAACTTATTTACAGACACTAATTTTTTATTCAGGTGAGGTTTTTCAATATACCCATTTTCATACCGGAATTGGCTTGTCCTTTCAGATGTGTTTACTGCAATCAGTACAACATATCCGGCAGGGTTTCCCTGCCCGATAAAGAGGAGATCATGAACATCATAACCTCTCATTTGAAAACCATCCCTGGTGATAACAGACATGTAGAAATTGCTTTTTTTGGTGGAAGTTTTACGGGTTTGTCTTTAGAACAACAAAACTATTATCTGGATCTTATCCTGCCTTTTATAGAAAGTGAACAGGTTGCAGGAGTAAGAATATCAACACGTCCTGATTACATTGATGCTAAAACACTGGAAAACCTCAAAAAACACCATGTAAGATCGGTTGAACTGGGCGCCCAGTCATTAAATGACGAGGTTTTGAAAAAATCAGGCAGGGGACATACAGCACAACAGGTTTTGGATGCGACCAAAATGCTGAAAGAGGAAGGTTTTGAAACCGGATTGCAAATGATGACCGGGTTGCCAGGCGATAATGAAGAAAAAGCAATAGACACCGCACAAAAAATATGTGCTGTGGGTGCTCACACCACCCGTATCTATCCCACCCTTGTCATCAAAGATACACCATTAGAAATGCTTTTTCAACAGGGCAGATACAAACCCCAAACACTGGAAGCAGCAACGGACCTTTGTGCCCGGTTGCATCAGATTTTTAACCCGTCGGGCGTAAAGATATTAAAAACAGGACTGCACCCTTCAGAGTCTTTTCAAACGGGCAACAAGTTAGTTGCCGGTCCTTTTCACAATGCTTTTGGAGAGATGGTTAGGAGCAAAGTTTATTTGAACATGTTCAAAGAATCTATAAAAGACCGTAAAGGAAAAAATATTGTTATACGCGTTCATCCGGGATCTCTTAATTCTGCTATTGGGCACCGGTCAGTCAATAAATTATGGTTGATGGAGAAATTCAGAGTGGTGAGATTTATTGCCGACCCGAAGTTACAAAAAGAAAAATACACCCTGGAAATGCCTGAAGAATACAGATAAAAACAGCTACACTGGTCATATGGAGAAAAAACCGCTCATTGTTGTTGATAAAAGAATACCCTCCGAAGCAAAGCAAGTCCTTGCCGGCTTTGGCATTTTGATGGAACTTGAAACCGAAGACATCACTTATGATGCAATTTCCGGACACCCTGATATATTCTTTTTCCAGGATAAAAATCAAACCATCGTTGCACCCAACCTTCCTGAGAAATATTTTGAAATACTCAACAATTATGGCATAAAATACCGAAAGGGTATAAAACCAGTTGGCAGGGATTATCCTTACTCATCATACTATAATGCCCTGCAAACAAGTTATGGACTGTTGCACAATACACATTTCACAGAAACCTCATTGCTTGAGAATGTTACAAAAACAATCCATTGCCGGCAGGGATACACCAGATGCAATGCCATTGAAATAGGAAAAACTGTTTTAACTTCGGATAAAGGTATAATGAAAACACTGGTGAAGCATGACATACCAGTCATCTATACAAATCCACGAGACATCATACTGCCTGGTTTTAAAAATGGTTTTTGGGGCGGATGCTGTGGAATTTTTAATCAACAACTTTTTGTTTGCGGACAGCTAGACCACCTGGAAAACGCCTCCCAGATCCGGGAACTATTAAACATGGAAGGAATGAAAATTATTGAATTATATGATGGAAAATTATTTGACGGCGGCGGCATTTTTTTCATGGAAACCCAAAATTATTGAGAAGAAAATGTATTTTTTAGTAAATTTACGCAATAATAAAAAACAGCGTATTAAAGAAAAAAATCGTTCTCTCATCCTGAATAGAAAACCATTAACAAATAACATTTTAGAAGGCGCAACTGTAAATTCTGATCTTATGATATTTTTTAAGTAAAGTGATTCTGTCTGGTCAACACCTTTAGATTATTACATTCGATAAGGAAAAGCGGATCTTCCATTGGTCTTACCAGTCAACAATGGTTTTAAAACAGGTTTATGCAACATTCTTTCTAATCTGTATGCTATGTTTCAAAAATAATTGTTTATGATTGAGTACCAGAATGAGAAATAAAATGTAAGTTGAAGTTTAACCACATCATGGTTTGAATGTAAAGATTAAAATATATCCATTTTTAGTACCTTCAAACAAATACTTTAATATAATTGATTTTCCAACCGCTCTCCTTAAGCGTTTTAATTTTTTCAACATTTCGGGGATCTCTAAACTTATTTTTTTTCTCCATTGGCGTAAATGACTGCTTTTCAAAACAACAGACATAGTAAGATGAGAAAATTAATCTTAAACATTAAAAACAAAAGACCCATCCATTGG
>CAZPVB010000140.1:0-3042 GCA_964589855.1 uncultured Bacteroidales bacterium | reverse complement strand
TAGTAAGATGAGAAAATTAATCTTAAACATTAAAAACAAAAGACCCATCCATTGGGTAGTGTTTATGATTCTGGGTTTATTTTTTTCGCAATGCAGCAACCGGGATCAATCAGAAAGACAGATTGTTCAAAATAATAAAGGAAACATCCAAACCCCGGAGTTAACAGTGATATCGATCGATTCATTACCCATTGCTGAAGAATTTGAACTCCCTGCACCGATTATAAGACCCCTGAAACCCGGAGAGAAGATAACTGCCAATATAAAAAGAGATAATCCATATCAACCCCATTACAAACCCTTTGATCAAAACAGTCCGGCAGATCTTGTTTTACTCAAAGATTTCCCTCCTCCCTTTAAGATAAAAGCTGAAAACGATCATGTAAGTGAAACCAGTGCGCCATTTCTAATTGATGTAAAAAATGCTTATATAAAAACAGAAAATCATTTGAGCTTTTCTTTTTATACCCGGTCAGAAGGTCTCCCCAATGATGATATCAGTGCTATGGTGGAAGACGAAAAAGGGAATCTATGGATAGGAACCTATACCGGAGGACTGGTAAGGTATGATGGTACGTTCTTTTCTCATTATACTACAGAAAACGGGCTACTGGACAATGATATTCTTTCGCTTCTTATTGACCGGGATGGTAATTTGTGGATTGGAACCCGCTTTGAAGGTGTTTCCAAATTCGATGGACGAACTTTTACACATTATACAACCAGAGAAGGATTGAGCAATAACAGTGTAGAAAGCATCTATCAGGATGCAGAAGGAAATATGTGGTTTGGCACCTATGGTGGAGGAGTGAATTTTTATGATGGTGAGTATTTTACCCATTACACTACCAGACAAGGACTTGCCCGTGATATCGTTTATACCATACAACAGGATGACCAGGGAACTATGTGGTTTGGCACCAGAGGAGGTGGTTTATCCAGTTTTGATGGGGAAATATTTCGAACTTTCAACAAAACAAATGGTTTGGTGTCTGATTATATCATCTTTTCCACAAAAGACAGTGAGGGGAAACTTTGGTTTAGCAGCGATGGTGAAGGGATATCTGTAATAAACGACAATGAAATCATCAATTTTGAACCTGGTGGTAATTTTGAAGATGGAGACGTTTTGTGTTTGTATGAAGATAGTAAAAACAGAATGTGGATAGGTACCCGCCAATCTGGTTTATATCATTATAAGGATAATACCCTCACCCACTACAATTCCAGTCATGGTTTAATCAATGAATATATTACATGGATTACAGAAGATTCCTCAGGTCAGATCTGGATCGGAACCTTTGGCAGCGGTATTGGTGTCTTCCATGGCGATCTTTTCCAGCATTATGCAGGCAATGAAGGAATTGCCGATAGTTTTATCAGAAGTATAAACCAGGATACAAAGGGTAATATGTGGTTTGCTTCTTTTTTAAATGGTTTGTATAAATTCGATGGTAATACTTTTACAAATTTCACTACAAAACATGGACTCCCGGAAGATCGTGTAAGATACATATTACCCGTTGGAAATACGCTTTGGATATCAATGCTTTCGGGGTGGATTGCTAAAATAGATGATCAAACAGTAGAAAGTTATGATCTGGGAGAGATTACACAATATTCAGGCATTACCAATATTACGCAAGATCAATCAGGCAATTTTTGGTTATCAACCCATGGAGGTGGTATATTAAAACTGTCCGGGCAAAAAATCACACGGTTTACCAAGAATAATGGTTTAGCTGACAATTATGTAAGAAAAATAGTAACAGATAGAAATGGGAATATCTGGATCGCGAACAGAACCAAAGGAGTTAGCAAATTCGATGGTAAAACATTTACTCATTTCGAACTCGATTCATCAGCGCGCAATGTAGATATAAGAGATATTATAGTAGATTCAAATGGTTTGATCTGGCTGGCTACCAACGGAAAAGGCATTTATGTCCTTGACCAAAATAAATCCATCAATTTTACGGTACAAAATGGATTGGGTAGCAATTTTCTATATTCCCTTCTGGAAGACCAAAACAATAATATCTGGATGGGAACCCGCAGGGGTCTTTCCAAGCTTATCCATCCGCTAACCCAAAGAAAGAATTTGCTTTCTATGGACTCTACAGTGCTTTCTAACAAAATATCCTTTAAAAATTATTCAAAAACAGATGGATTTTTGGGGGTGGGTGCCAACTCCCGATCTATTTTTCAGGATTCAAACGGAACAATATGGGTAGGGGCAAATGATATCCTTACATCTTTTTTTCCTGATAATGACCTGCCCGATCAGATTAAACCCAATATTCAACTGACCGATGTAAATCTGTTTAATGAAAAAATTTCCTGGGAAATGCTCGAAAAGCAACCCGACACAACATTTGCGCTTAACAATGGAGTGGTGATCAGCAATCTGGAGTTTGATAGCATTAGTTCGTGGTACGGCATCCCGAATAACCTGATATTAAACTATACAAACAACTATTTGGTTTTCAAATATGTGGGAATAACCATGCGATTTAAAGACCAGATTCGCTACAGGTTTATGCTTGAAGGATTGGAAGAGAATTGGAATTCGCCAACCAGAAGAAATGAAGCGCATTACAGCAATCTTTCACCCGGAGACTACATTTTTAAAGTAAAGTCTATTAACAGCGAAGGGATCGAAAGCGAAAAATTTCAGTATTCATTTATCATAAAGCCTCCCTGGTGGAAAAGCAACATTGCCTATGCAACTTACGCGGTTGCAGTTGTATTATTATTGATAGCGAATCATTTTTACAACAAAAAAAGGAGGAAGAAAAAAGAAAAAAGGAAAATAGAAGAATTACAAATGCAACAAGAAATTGAAATTGCCAGGAAGTCAGTAGAGTTTAAAAAGAATTTCCTGGCCAATATGAGTCATGAGATCAGAACACCGCTTACCGGAATTTTAGGTATGACCGAGATTTTAAACAAAACCAATCTTACTGATCAGCAAAAGGAATATCTTCAAACCATTTCACAATCAGGAGAAAACCTAAGAGAGATCATCAATTTGGTTTTGGA
>CAZPVB010000139.1:0-10792 GCA_964589855.1 uncultured Bacteroidales bacterium | reverse complement strand
AAAAAATCTGTGCAAATCCGCTCAATCTGTGTCATCTGCGTTCCATTTATCTTAACCATCCTCGTGTGCGTCAAGAATATTGTCATGGCTTGGTTCATCACTTGTAATGTTTGGGTTTTAAGTCCATCTGTACCTCACCAGAGGGTAGTTTACCGGGTCATGCGTAAAAATCAATATTGACATTCATAAATTAAAAGCGTTTTTTGATTTACTGAATCAAACTGAATTTTACTGTGGCAAAGGTAGAATTTTTTTAATGTCAAATTGTCGGGTTTTCCATAACAAAGTCAGAAAATGGATTGTGGTACAGAAATTGAAAACTTTGGTTGAGAAAATAAAAATTTTGTAACACCATAAAAAATAACCAGATATGTTAGGAAAATTTGATGCTATTGTCAATGCAAATGTTCCGGTTTTGATTGATTTTCATGCAGAATGGTGTCAGCCCTGCAAAATACAAGCACCTATGCTCAAAGACTTTGCAGCACAAATGGGAGATAAAATAAAAGTGATCAAAATAGATGTAGATAAAAACCCCGAAATTGCACAACGATTTCAAATACAAGGAGTACCAACAATAGCACTTTTTAAAGACGGAAATTTGGTTTGGCGGCAATCGGGGGTTGTTCCGGTTCAGCAACTTATGCAGGTAGTAAATCCTCATTTGTCATAAAACACTATGTTGTTTTTATAAAAGAGTTCAGTATAAAAAGGTTATTGTCCGCAAATTTTGTGAACGATCATAAATTTAATGAAATGAATTTCAGATGCTTAACAAAGTATAAAATGAACGTAAAGGTCTAAAAGCTTGTTTTTAGACCTGACTCATAAAAGCATCTTTTTATGTAGATGGTTCATAATTATTTGGGTGTGTTTAAGACACTACCATCAAACCTTTAATAAAAAATAACACAACAAAAAGGGCATAGAAAATCTTTCCTGTTGTACAGCGGTTTAAATTTCCATAATTTAGTCCACTCTGAAAAGTAAATTATCCACTGATTACACAGATTTACACAGATGCTAAATTCTGATAATCAGCGGGTTTAAAAACGGAGAATGAACACAGATATGCCGAAAACAAGTTTTCGGAGTGGACTCATAATTTAGATTTCATTTTTCATCTGCTTATAATTTGATTAAGTCGGTCAGATGGATCTCGCCAAAACTCCGGTTTTGTATTTGTGCCATGCTTCGAAATCTAATCATCCGCTTTATTGTCATGGCTCGGTTCATACCTTTTTTTAAACCGAGAACAAAAAATGGTCAGGTATTCCGGTTTTGTCAAAAATGTGTATGATAAAATTACAACTTGAAATACAAGTAATAATTGAGAAAGGTATAATTTTTGACAAAGAGGTACTGGCAATCATATAAGTATTATACCGCAACAACTTCAAAATAATTACAGATAAGTTTAATTCTTTAACCCTTTTATAAATGAACAAATTACAAATAAAACCATATCTCCCTATTCTTTTTGCTATAGTATTAGCAGCAGGTGTCATCATTGGTTTGTCTCTCAATTTCAATACAAAGCCACGGGTCGCAGAAGAAAGGAATTTTTTTTCGATAGGTTTAGGAAACGGAAATGATAAAGTTTCTGATATTATTAATTACATTGATGATTCGTATGTAGACAGTGTAGATCAGGATGAGCTCACCGAAGAGGCCATTGTAAGCTTGCTGAGTAATCTCGATCCTCATTCCTCTTACATACCGGCAGAGTCTTTCCGCGATCTCAATGATCCGCTTATGGGTAGTTTTGAAGGAATAGGTATCGAATTCAATATGATCACCGATACGGTAGTTGTTATCAACCCTGTACCTGGTGGTCCCAGTGAAAAAGTAGGTTTAATGGCAGGAGACAGGATCATCAGGGTAGAAGATGAAATTATTGCCGGCAAAGAAATCAACACACAGGATGTGGTTAGAAAATTGAAAGGCCCTAAGGGCACTGAAGTGAATGTATCTGTTATGCGCCGGGGTGTTGATGATTTGTTGGAGTTTACCATCACCCGCGATGAAATACCCTCCTACAGCCTCGATATCGCCTACATGATTGATTCCCGGACAGGATATATCAAATTGGGTCAGTTTTCTGCCACAACACACAGCGAATTCCAAACCGCCATGGATCGGTTGAAAAGAAATGGCATGCAACAGATGATCCTTGACCTGAGAGGTAATGGTGGTGGGTTTTTGGATGCTGCCATAAAACTGGCAGATGAATTCCTGACTCCCGAATCACTTATTGTTTATACACAAGGCAGAATGCGACCCAAAACCATCGCCAATGCCAAAAGAAACGGTGGATTTGAAGAACAACCACTGATTGTTTTGATAGATGAATGGTCGGCAAGTGCCAGTGAAATTATTGCCGGAGCTATACAGGATCATGACAGAGGATTGGTTGTGGGGCGAAGATCGTTTGGAAAAGGGTTGGTGCAGGAGCAAGTGCAACTGGAAGACGGATCTGCACTCAGACTTACCGTTGCACGCTATTATACGCCCTCGGGCAGGAGCATACAAAAACCCTACGAGAATGGAAATGAAGAATATTATGCCGATTTTATGGAAAGATACAGACACGGAGAACTGGAAACTGCCGACAGTATTCAATTCAACGATTCTCTGAAATATACAACACAATCAGGACGTATTGTTTATGGCGGAGGGGGGATAATGCCTGATGTTTTTGTTCCATTGCAGGTGGAGCAAACAAATGGTTATTTCAATGAAATGTCGAACAGAGGTCTGATTTATCGTTTTGCCTTTGATTATGCCGATCAATACCGCAAGGATTTGAAAAAATTTGATGATGCGGAAAGCTTTGTTGAAAATTTCACCATCAATCAAAATATCATCAACCAGTTCATTCAATTTGGAGAGGAAAATGGTGTTTCATATCATGCAGAAGAATTTGAAGCGGCCAAGACTTTAATAAATTCTCAGATCAAAGCGTATGTAGGTAGAAATATTTTTGGTAATGACGCATTTTATCCTGTTATCAACAATGACGATCCTGCCGTAAACAAAGCACTCGAATTATTCGGATCCGAAAAGATGGTTGCCCTGATGGCTCCAAACTGATAGAAAATCGTTCCCCTGATTTTCATTATGATCCAAATCATTGTTTTACTTTCTTATTTTCACAGGTATGCCTGAGAAAACCAGAGGTTTGAATATGTTGGATTACCACCGAAAATAAATCTTGAATTTTTCGTTTATTTGTCAAGGGCAATCTCTATATTTGTGCTCCCGTAATTTATTTCCACCCAGGAAATCAAGTGTTTTGTAAAATATTGTAAAACAACGTTATATAACGGTTTGTTTGGTTTGAAAGAACCTTTTGGATGGATAAAACCAATCAGAAAATCAGGGAATTTTTGGGATTCAAAATATGGCAAAAAAAACTCTATTTAAACTTGAATTTGATTCACCTTTTAAGGTCATGGGTGTCTTTTGCCAGGAAAATGATTATCGTTTTGCATGGATATTAAATACACACTTGCATTTTGGGTTTAAAAAAGTGAAAGATTTTGAGATTTATCTGCCAAAGCAAACGATGCTCAATATTTTTTCTGTTTACAGTTTTGAACAAACAGAAATGAACCGTACATTTTTTCTTGTGAGCAATCGCTCTATCCAGGGCAACCGTTTGTTTGACAAACCGCCTGCGCTTGATTATATTTTTTTGGTAAAAGCCGATGCTTTCAGGTTTGATTTTTCGGAGATGCTCAAAAGAATAAGGGGATTGAAACAAGTAACAGCTGCCTATTTGCTGGATGATGTTCTGGGAAAGAAAAAAGAAGGATTTCTCTATGATTTTGAGTTTTTTCTAACGCATGACTTAAAAATGAATTTATAAAAAAATCCGGTTCTCCTCACTGAGGAAAATCCGGATTGAATCTTGCAAAAACTTGTCTTATTTTTTCTTTACTGAGGATGCTCCCGATGTTTTTAAATCGGTAGTGGGGTTACCCTCATACACAAGATCGCTGGCTCCACTGAGTGTTCCTGTAATATTTTCGTTTACTTTTATTTTTAGGTTGCTCGACCCGCTCAGGTTTACATCCAATGTGCCGGTAACAAGATCAGAATTTTTGAAATCGCTTGCGCCACTCAAGGTTGCTTTTGTTGCTTTGGTGTAACCACTGATCCGGGCATCACTTGCTCCTGATAAGTTCATCTCAAGGTATTCTACATTTAAAGGTAGATTAATATCGGAAGCTCCCGATGCTTTTATGCGAATGGTAGGCTGTTCAATAGTATTGTTCACCGTTACATCGGTAGCTCCGCTTGCCGTAAGACTGAGCAATTCAGGTAAAGTAACATATACATTCATTTCCTTTGAGTTTCTTATGGAAATACCTCTGCCTTTCAGTCCAATGATCAACTCCTCCCCACGGGTTTCTGTCTCAATATGATCTATTATATTGTCGTCGGCCTCCACCTTTACATGAAACTCGTCTCCCATTGTTATGTAAAGATCGATTGAGCTACTTACCGATATGCCATTGAAATAGGAAACTTCTCTTACTTCAATAATTACATTTCCATTTCCTTTGAGGGTTTGTGCGCAGGCAGGAAAAGAGACAGAAAACAGGATCAGAAGCAACAATATCGTGTTCCCTATCATTTGAGTTGCAAAATTTGTTGTTTTTTTCATGGTTGTTTTTTTTGAATGAATACTATTTTTATTAAAACATCTTTAAGACGTTTGGTTACCAGCAAAAGTTACAGGGTAAAAAGAGCAAAATAAGTATTTTCAAAAAAAGTTTCCGGTTCATCAAAAGATGACATCCGATCTTATTCCTGACCGTCTGTTGTATCCATTTCCTCCATGAGGTTCTCTACTATTCTTTTGCCTGATTTGCCATCCCACATTTCTGGCATTCTGCCGGGTTTAATCATTCCTTTGATGATGTCTTCGGCAGCTTTTTCAGCTTTTTCCAGGTCGTAGCCGACGAGTTGATTGGTACCAACATCGAGTGTTACAATTCTTTCGGTATATTTTCTTAATGTAATACACTGGCAACTCAGATAGGTAGTTTCCTCCTGTATGGTTTCACTATCGGTAATCACTGCTTCAGCATTATTGAGCAAAGATAAAAAGTCAATATAACCCGGTGGATCTATTAAAGAAATGGATTTGATCAGCTTTTCGGGCAACAATTGATGAATGCTGGTTTGCAATCCGGGAGGAATGATCCAGATAATCCTGATCTTTGTATGCAATCGATCGATCATGTCCGACAGATCACTCAGATTTTCTCTGAATAAACTGCTTTCTTTTTTATGGAGGCATATCAGCAGATAACCTTTTTCATCTGTTTTTAACTTTTCGGTGATCGATGATTCTTCCATATCAGACCAGTAAAGTTCCAAAACATCGATAAGCGGGTTGCCTGTAAAAAATATATAGTCGTTATCTTTTCCACTATCTCTGAGGTTTTTCATGGCGCTGTGTTCGCTAATGAAATTGTATTCACAAAGTACATCAATCAAAATTCTGTTTGTTTCGGCAGCATCATTCTGGTCAAAACATCTTAATCCAGCGTCGATATTGGCAATAGGTATTTTCATTTTAGATGCCGTGATGGCAACGGATAGAATGGTATCCTGATCACCTGATAAAATGACCAGATCGGGGTTTTCCTCCGAAAGTACCTTTTCTACCTCCAGCATGGTTTGTCCGGTTTGGCTGGCGTTGCTTCCGTCTTTTACTGAAATGGTATGATGTATTTTTGGAAAATCCAGATCATGATATTTTGCCATAGAAAATTTACTTTCCTCCTCATAGGCAATCTGGCAAATTAAATGCTTTACCTCTTTCCGGTATTTTTTAAATGCTTTATCTACGGATGTAATTTTCAATAAATTTTGATTTGTAGAAGTAAAACTGATTACTTTCTTCATAAAAATTCTATTTCGTGAAAACTAGTGTATTTGCTTATTCAGACGGGTTATAGTTATAGTGCTTGATAACAGATCGGGGTTACCGTGCAGTAAAGATAGAAATTTTTGACAGATTTTTTTGCAATTTATATCATGCTTTATTATTTGATTTTTTCGCTTTTCGAAATGATTGTGCAGTATCGGACAAGCAATTGTTCATAAACGAACATAATTTATTGCTTAAACACTGTAAATCCCTTCACTTCTTAGCCAACATACCAAATCCCTGCGCTCAATTGTTGATTTCTAATCTTATGACATAGGTCTTTTATGTTCGATTTCTTTGTTGACGCAATCAACTACAATGAAATTTCCAGTATATCCTGGTCATGAGAAATTTCCGCTATCCTGATGTTTTGCCTTTCCTGCCTGCCTGCTCATCATTGCTTTATCATCCAACAATAAATCTCTTTAAGTTTTGCCTCTTTTCTCACTTTATTACTAAAAAACCATAACCCCTAAAACTTTTAAAGTATAATACGTTTTATAGGGTAAATAATTATTAAAAAATCTATATTATCCTGAAAAAATAAATATAAAAATATTGAAAGCATAATCACGAAAATACCATCAGAGTAAATATTTATAAAATACAGATAAACAGAGTTATAAAATTATATTTCTTTTTAATTTGTGCAAAAACGGACACCAGAAAATTTTGTATGTTATCCTTTTAAAATTCGTTGTTTTGAGAAAGCATGAAATAAACACGAATAAAAATACGATTCGGCACAAATATTGTTAAAGCAAAAACTTAAAAAACGAATAAAGTTTTGTAAAATGGAAATAAAAAATAAAATCAGGGAGCGTGCATCAGAATTATTTTTTAAGTACGGTATTCGTTCCATCACCATGGATGAGGTAGCCGATTCTCTTGGCATGTCGAAACGAACGCTCTATGAAAGTTTCAAAAACAAGGAAGAGCTTCTGAAAGAGTGTATCGAATATCAATATGAGAAAAATATTGCCATTCGGGATCAACTCATGAAGGATTATTCTAAAGATCCGCTGGAGGTACTTTTTCAAACCTTCCGTGCTACTGTGATCAACTTAAATAGCATACATCCCAATTTTTTCAACGACATTCAAAAGTATCATTCCCATTTATGGAAAGATCATGTGAAAAGTAAGCAGGAAGAGGGCATAGAATCAACCTCTGCGCTCATAGAAAACGGTATTGCAGCAGGAATATTCAGGAAAGGTGTTGATGCACAAATCCTTTCAAGGTTGATACATGCTTCTATGGAGCAGATGAGTACGCAGGATATCTTTCCCGAAACCCGGTTTCCGAGGTCAGAAGTTTTTCAGCAGGTTTTTCTCAATTTTATAAGGGGCATGGCTTCTAAAGAAGGTTTGATAAAAATTGACGAAAAATTCCAACTGTAAACAGAACATCAACTATAAAAAGAGTAAAACAATCCCATGAAACGCAATAAAAAAGTAGCAACAAAACAGGGAGTTATAAAAAACACAAAGCGAATGATCTTCGGTTTTTTATTTTCTTTTACAATGATTTGCATGAGCATTCCGCTGTCTGTTTCCGGACAGTCAGACACGGTGTTTTTCGATCGTGAAACAGCAGTGAAAGCAGCACTTGAAAACAATCCGGGTATGCGAATAGCATTGCTTGAAAAAATGCGCACCCAGGCCAAGCGAGACGAAGCCCGGGGCAATCTTTTACCCTCTGTCAGTGCATCAGGAAGTTATACACGCAACCTGAAAAAGCAGGTGATCTTTTTTCCTGAAGAAATGGCTGTTTTGTTTGGCGGTAGTACCGCCCTTGAAGTAGGATCCGATAATTCTTACCGGGGGGCCTTGTCTTTGGCGCTGCCGGTTTATAATCCAGTGATATATGCCAATATCAGGGCGGCCGAAATTGAACAAACCCTATCAGACGAAAATTTGCGCGCTACCGAAATCGATCTTACGTACAATGTTCAAAAAGCTTGGTACGATGCCCTACTCGCCAAAGAATCCCTGGATGTGATCCGCCTGAGTTTTGAAAATGCACGCCAAAACCTTGAGAACATCCAAAAACTTTATCAGCAAGGGATGGTAGCAGAATATGATCTGATCAGAGCAGAAGTACAAACAGAAAATATAAAGCCCGAAGTGCTTCAGGCTGAAAATGCCCTGGATATTAGTTTAAATTTTCTGAAAATACTCCTTGGGGTTGAAGAGGACGTTGTGATTGGTGTGAGAGGAAGCTTGCTGGAAAGTGCAGAGAAAATGCTTTCAGATTTTTCTATCCCGCAGGCAGAAAGATCGCTGCTCAACAACACCGATTATGTAAACCTGGGTTTACAGAAAAACCTGTTGATGCAGCAAAAACAAATAATTAAATCTGGTAATTTGCCTTCTGTAAATGCCATAACCAACTATGCATACATTACCGAAGCCAATGATTTCGAACTCGCCAATTATGATTGGGTCAATACTGCTTCAGCAGGATTGCAGATCAACATCCCTCTTTTCAGGGGTTTTACCAGTCGTAACCAGGTGAAACAAATGGATATTTCCATTCAACAACTTGATTTGCAAAGAGATTATCTGAAGGACAATTTAAGCATCGAGTTAACCAACATTTTAAAATCGATGGATGTGGCGATCCAAAAAGCAGCGGATGCCCAAAGAAATGTAGAATTAGCACAGCGGGGATTCAACATTGCCAGAATTCGTTACGATTCGGGGCAGGGAACACTGCTTGAGCTCAACGACAGTGAAGTGGCACTTACAAGAGCAAGATTTAATCTGCTTATGTCGAAACACGAATTGCTAACCGCTAAGATCAGATACGATCA
This sequence comes from uncultured Bacteroidales bacterium, assembly GCA_964589855.1. Lineage (GTDB taxonomy): Bacteria > Bacteroidota > Bacteroidia > Bacteroidales > UBA7960 > SKVR01. The sequence goes on along the minus strand of CAZPVB010000139.1, from coordinate 2,030 downwards.
GTTTATTGGTAAAAATGACATTTAAAGTATTTACAGCCTGAATATACAGTAAACAAGTTTATAAAATCATTAAAATATTGAATATGAAAATTTTGAAAAAACAATATGGATGGATAGTTTTTATCTTCTATATCTTTTTGGGTGTTTCCTGCTCCTCCACAGGAAATGATGAAAACAACCAGGAAAGAAAGATGCCCGTAAGGGTTGCACCTGCTGCAATTGAAAACGTAAGCAATGATCTCGGATTTACCGGCGTTGTACAGGCTTATGAAGTAGCACATATTGCCCCTTCCATGCCGGTGCGTATCGAAAAAATTTTAGTTGATGTTGGAGATAAAGTTTCAAAAGGTCAATTACTCGTGCAAATGGACCGTACGCAATTGTTTCAGGCACAGGTACAGCTCAAAAACCTGGAAAAAGAACTTTCCCGGCTGGATACACTATTGAAGGCAGGAGCAGTAACGCAACAAAATTACGACCAGCTGAAAACACAGTATGATGTGGCCAAAAGCAATATTGAAAATCTATCAACCCAAACAGAAATCAGATCTTCTTTAACAGGTGTTGTTACAGGTCGCTACTACAGCGATGGCGAAATGTTTTCCATGACACCCGGACCCGCCGGAAAACCTGCCATTGTTACCATCAACCAAATTCAACCTGTAAAAGTGATGATCAATGTCTCAGAAAGATTTTTCCCTGTTTTGCAAAAGGGCCAAACTGCCCGGGTAACCTCTGATGTTTTCCCCAACAGGGTTTTTGATGGACGCGTCAACAAGCTTTCTCCGGTCGTTGACCGTGCTTCCGGTACTTTCTCTGTAGAAATTATCATAGATAACAACGATGAAACTTTAAGACCGGGCATGTTTGCACGTGTTTCCCTCAACCTTGGGCAACAAGATGTATTTCTTGTACCTGCACTGGCGGTATTAAAACAATCGGGATCGGATGAAAGGTTTGTTTTTGTTGTGGAAGACCAAAAAGCGGTAAGACAAACCGTACAGACAGGAAGAAAATTTGATGCTCAAATCGAAATCCTTTCCGGTATCCGTCAGGGACAGCAATTGGTCGTCAGTGGTCAGCATAACCTCATCCAGGGAAGTAAAGTAGAGATATTGAATGAATTCACCGATCAGAAAAATGCAAAAAAATGAGTTTATATAGCAGAGCGGTTCACAGACCGATTACCACGCTGGTGATTTTTATCGCCATTATTGTGATGGGTTTTTTTAGTTTGCGAAATATGCCCATCGACCTTTATCCAGAGATCGATCCTCCTTTCATCAGTGTTTTTACCATTTATCCTGGTGCCAGTGCTTCCGACATTGAAACCAATGTTACACGTCCGCTGGAAGACAACCTGAGCACCATCACCAATCTAAAAAACATGACCTCGCAGTCGAGGGAAGAGATCTCTGCCATTACCATGGAGTTTGAGTATGAAACCAACCTCGATGAGGCCACCAACGAGATCAGGGATAATATCGGACGTATTCTGCGGTTCCTGCCCGAAGGACTGGAAGAACCCGTGGTATTTAAGTTTTCTTCGAGTATGATTCCGGTTATGATGCTTTCTGCCACGGCACAGGAAAGCTATCCTGCGCTCACCAAAATTCTGGATCAGAGAGTCATTAATCCCCTGAACCGTATTGAAGGGGTGGGTGCTGTGGGTATTTTCGGCGGACCCGAAAGAGAGGTACAGGTAAATGTAGATCCTCGACTGATGGACGCTCATAATATAACTGTAGAACAGCTGGGTGGCATTCTGGCTTCAGAAAATATTACCCTGCCCAGCGGGAATATTAAAATGGGACAAGTAGACTATCCCCTGCGTTTTACCGGGGAATTTAATGAAAGCAGCCGCATAGAAAATATTGTAGTCGGAAATTTTAATGGCAGTCCTGTTTATGTAAAAGATATTGCTGTAGTAAAGGACACCCTCAAAGAGATGACCATTGAAGAAAGGATCAATGGCGACCTGGGTTTGAGACTTATAGTACAGAAGCAATCAGGTGCCAATACCGTTCAAA
>CAZPVB010000138.1:0-10910 GCA_964589855.1 uncultured Bacteroidales bacterium | reverse complement strand
AATACAAAACTGGTATTTTGGCGAGCTCCATCTGACCTATTTAATCAAATTATAACCAGATGAAAGTATTAATTGTGGAAGACAACATAGAATTGGGAAATGATTTGTCTGATTTCCTTAAAGAGCAAGGGTTTATTGCAGAAATTGCAGATAATCTGGCTATAGCAAAGGAAAAATGTTTCATTTATCAATACGATCTGGTGGTTTTAGATCTTGGACTACCCGACGGTAACGGATTAGATTTGATAAAAGATTTGAAAAGCGTTGGTTCGGATACCGGAATTCTGATTGTAACTGCCAAAAATGCATTAGACGACAAGGTAAAGGGATTGGAACTGGGCGCCGATGACTATCTAACCAAACCATTTCACAAAGCCGAACTCAACGCCAGGATCAGATCCATTCTACGCAGAAATAAATTTAAGGGTCAAAACATTATTCAGTCTACCAACATCAAAATAAATATGCTCTCTCTGGAAGTACATATCAACGATGAACTGACTGATCTTACAAAAAAAGAATTTGACTTGCTCATATATCTGATAGATAACAAAAACAGAGTACTTACCAAAGAAAGCATTGTTGAACATTTGTGGGGCGACCATGCAGATCAGTCGGAAAATTTTGATTTTATCTATAATCATATCAAAAACCTGAGAAAAAAACTTAGTAAAAAAGGTGCTGATGTTCAGATAAAATCAGTTTACGGAATGGGGTATAAATATCTGGAAAACAACGATAAAACAAGCATAACAATTCATTCTCATAAAAAACATTCATAAATTGCTTGTGTAAAAAACACTATACACGATTCTAATAATAAATCATTTTAAATCAATACACTAAATTTTTTTAATCATCCGATTTTTTGCAGCAATCATTTTTCCTGTAAATGCATAGCGACAGAAAAACAGATCTTCCAGTAAGGATTTTCGGGATTTTGAGAAATGAACCAGCACCTTGGTTTCATTTTACTGCATTTTTAAAAAATCATTCTGTAACTGAAATTAATTTTGCGAATAATGAAATATTACTACCTAACAAAGAAGTAAAGTATAAGAAACGTATGAAAAAACCTGTAAAACTGATTACGAAAACAACGTTTATTTATATCACCTTTATCCTGATTACATTTTTTGTAACCGCAGGATTTATCATTAAGCAAACCGATCATTTTATAACGCAGGATGCAGAGCAGTATTTCACCCGGAAGGAATACAGGCTGGAGAAATCACTGAACGAAAAAAATGAAGACCCAAAACAAATAAGAGGGTTGGAAAAAGTTGAAAATTTAAATAAAATTCAACGCAGTCGATATCCTTATTATTCCGATACAATAATTTACATCAGTCAAATGGATGAATCCTTGCTCTTTAGCCAAAAAACAATTCTGAAAGAATATGACAAAGATTTATATGAATATACCATGTTTAAAAACATCAATGATTTCGAAAAACTCAAAAATGATCTGATCTCTACCATTATACGTGCTTTTATTATACTTTCTCTGGCCATGGTTTTTTTTAGCTTCTTTTTATCGGGGTTTCTGTTTCGCCCTTTTCACAAATTATTAGATTTTATAGGTGGTTACAAAATAGGTAAAGGGCTTCCCGCCCCCGACATAAAAACCAGCACACAAGAGTTTTTAAAGATGAAGCAACTATCCTTGCAAATGCTCAATCAAATGGAATATGATTATAAAAACCTGAAGGAATACACTGAAAACATGGCGCATGAAATTCAAACACCCTTATCTATCATCAGAAGTAAAACCGAAGCACTGATATCAGACGAAAAAGTAATGGAAAAACAATCACCAATAATAAAATCTATTTATAGGGAAATCAATCATTTATCCAGATTAGGCAGCACGCTCAACTTACTCACAAAAATAGAAAACGGTGAATATAATAACACTTTGCAGTTTAAAACCAAACCCTACCTTTTAAAGCATATTGATTCAGTAAAGGAAATGTATCATTTAAAAGGATTTAAATTAAAGATAGACCTTCATCCTGGACATTCTTTGAGTATCGATCCAATTCTTTTTGACATTATTATAAAGAATCTGCTCAATAATGCTTTAAAACATGGTGACAGCAGGCAGCCTATAGAAATAATAACAACAGAAAAAGTGTTCTCGGTATGTAATCAAAGCGATGATTTGCCCCTGAACGAAGAACATATATTTAAACGCTTTGCCGGTAACAACAAACATAAATCATCATTAGGACTTGGACTTGCATTGGTAAAAAGAATTTGTGACCTCAATGGACTTTTGATTCGTTACTATCACCATCAAAAAAAACATTGTTTCCAAATTGAGGTGAAATCAAAAAATTAATAAATCAATAGCATAGCAAAAAAATATAATTTTCTATATTTTTTTGTTTAACATTGACAACCAAAATGCTAAACAACATAAACAGCAAAAACAGATTCAAATATACATATATTTCAATTGTTAAGAATGCATAACAACTCAACAAAACAAGCGGAAAATCATTAGAAGATTGTTTGTGACAAATAGATTAATAGCAAAGAACAGATTTTCTACAGTATTAGAATTTATATTTGTGTTGTTTAAAAATTTATACATTATGTTTTATATAAATACAATTATCAAAAACAATATTCTTCATTTCGGAATCATTTTTCTGTTTTTCATGCAGGGAGTATTACCAGCAAATGAAAAAAGCGAAACTTTAAAACCTGGAGTTATTAAAGGTTGGGTATATGACACTTTGGCCAACGAACCCCTCGAATTTGCCACTGTAACCTTGAAAAATAAAGAAGATGGATCACTTGTCACGGGTGCCATAACCGATGTTAATGGATTCTTCAGACTTACTGAAGTAGATGAAGGAGATTATTTTCTTGAATTAAGTTTCCTGGGATACAAAGAAAAAACCTTTGAAAACATTGAGATCAGTCTTGGACAACCCTCTATGGATTTGGGAAAGATGCTGTTAAGTCCTACCGATGAGATGCTCAATGAAGTGGTAGTTAGTGCAGACCGCCCAACCATGACTTACCAGATAGATAAAAAAGTGATCAACGTCAGTCAATTGCATACCTCCGCCTCCGGTACAGCAGTAGAAGTATTGGAAAACATCCCATCTGTTACGGTAAGTATTGAGGGAGAAGTTAGTTTAAGAGGGAGTTCAAGTTTTACAGTATTGATTGATGGCAAACCCAGCATACTTGATGCAAATGATATCTTAAATCAAATACCTGCAAGCCAAATTGAAAATATTGAGATCATAACCAACCCTTCGGCAAAGTTTAATCCCGATGGTGTAGCCGGTATCATTAACATTGTAATGAAAAAAAACAGGCAAGATGGTGTTAACGGCATTGTAAATTTAAACGGGGGTACACAAAACAGAATGGGGGGTGATTTTCTTGTCAATTACAGAAAAGAAAGAATTAATTACTTTTTAGGAGGGGATTATAATCAAAGAGGGATGACAGGAAATTCTGTAAGAAACAGTGAAACCATTCTCGATCAGACAAACTATCTTTATAGCGACGGCATCTTTAACAGAGACCGAAATTCTTATGGTGCACGGGCAGGCATGGAATTTAATATCAATGCGTTAAACACCCTATCCCTGAGCTATCGTTTTAATTATGGAGAATTTGGTTCGTCTTCCGATCGTGATTACGAAGAATGGACTTCAGCAGACCTGGAAAAGTTTCTTTATGCAAGTTTTGAGGATAACGTGAGAGGCGGATTTTCGCATTCTTTTAATGTAGATTATAAAAAAGACTTTGACAAAGAAGAGCACAGTTTACTTGCCAGAGCAGTTTTTCAAACCAGAAATTCAGAAGACATCTCAGAAAACATGCTTAGCAACAGCGATCTTGTGGATGTTAGCGGACAAAAATCTATTGAAGCAGGTCCCAGTAGCAGGTTATCTTTCAATCTTGATTATACTCTTCCTTTGCTGGAAACCAATAAACTGGAAGCAGGTTGGGAGTCAAGGGTAAGACTTGCCAATGAGACCAATGAGCTCTTCCAGTATGATACCCAGGCCAACGATTATTTCCTGGACGACTTTTACAGTAAAGATGTTGATTATAACCGCGATGTCCATGCTGCCTATTCAACCTTTTCGGGAGAATGGAGCAAACTGGGATATCAACTCGGATTAAGGACAGAATACACCCAAAGACTGATCGATCTGAGAGGTGAAACCAATGAGTTTACCATGAACCGCTGGGATTTTTACCCTACAGTGCACTTCTCTTATAAACTTCCGGCCGAACAGCAATTCATGACAAGTTACACCCGCCGTTTACAAAGATTGCGCGGATGGTACCTGGAACCATTTTACACATGGAGCGATGCATTTAACATAAGAATAGGTAATCCAAACCTTGATCCTGAATATATCGACTCCTATGAAATGAGTTACCAAAAGAGGTTTGAAAAAAACATATTATCTGTTGATCTTTATTACCGTGTAACACATAACAAAATTGAAAGGGTAAGAAGTGTATTCAATCCGGAGGAAAACATTTTACTGACCTCTTTTGCCAATGTAGGAAAAGATTATTCATTAGGTACCGAGATCATGACCGGTTTTGATCCTGCCAAATGGTGGCATTTTGATTTAATGGGTAACCTATATGATTACCGCCTCACCGGATCTATAGATGGAGAAGATTTTTCCACTTCAAGTTTTAACTGGAATATAAGATGGAACAATGATTTCAGGTTGTCCTCATCGTCAAGAATTCAGTTCAGAGCCATGTACAACAGCCCAACCGTAATGGCGCAGGGCGAAAGAAGTGAATTTTTCGTTACTTCTCTGGCAGTAAAACAGGATTTTCTTGAGAAAGCACTCTCACTCACCTTACAAGTGCGCGATATATTCAGCACCATGAGAGGTGAATATACTTACAGTGATGATAACTTTTATAGTTTTAGCACTTGGGATGCCCAAACTCCTATCATAACACTTACGGCAAGTTACCGGATCAACAACTATAACAACCAAAGAGGAGGGAGAGGTCCAAACGGTAACGGTGGTATGGACAATATGGGTGGCGATATGTAATATTGAGAGGACATCTAAAAAACGTATCAGTGATGATTTATTGACAATAACTCGATTAAAATCCGAATTATCGTTTAAAGATTCTATTTAATTTTATATTTTAGCAAAACAAATATTCGTAATTCATTACGGGTATTTGTTTTTTTGTTTGAAAACCATCAGTACAATTGAGTGAACTGATAAAAAGAGGTCATTAAATTTTCACATATGAACATCCTTATCACAAGTCCGGGAGTAATCCCGGTAGTTAAATACGGAGGCACTCAGCGAGACATCTGGTATCTGGGTAAAGAGCTTGTTAAAATGGGTCATAAGGTGACTTATATTGTTGACAAAGGTTCTGTTTGTCCGTTTGCACAAGTGATCATTAGAAACTACGCGGTTAGTTTTTCTTCCCAAATACCTGACGATACAGATATTGTCCATTTTCATTCTCTCCCCGGTGAAAAGATTACTAAACCTTATATGGTAAGTTTGCATGGCAATATCAATGATTATCGACAACTGGATATCAATACGGTATTTGTTTCCCACAACCACGCTGCAAGATTCGGATCAGATGCATACGTTTATAATGGACTTGACTGGGATGATTACGGCAAACCCGACCTGAAAAACAAAAGAAGTTACTATCATTTTTTGGGTAAGGCGGCCTGGTCGGTTAAAAACCTGAAAGGTGCCATTGAAATCATAAAAAAGACCCCTTCAGAAAAACTAATGGTGTTGGGTGGTAATCGCCTGAATATATCCATGGGTTTTCGGTTTACTACCAGTAATCGTGTAAGATTTAAAGGAATGGTGGGTGGTAATAAAAAAAATCATTTGATCAATGGAAGCAAAGGGTTGATTTTTCCTGTCAGGTGGAGCGAACCCTTCGGACTGGCAATGCCTGAGAGTTTATATTTTGGATGCCCGGTCTTTGCCACTCCTTATGGATCTATACCGGAGTTAATTCACCAGGACGTTGGTTTTCTGAGCAATAAAGCATCAGAATTGGCAGAAGCTGCTCTTAATGCTGATCAATACTCCCGGAAAACCTGTCATGAATATGCCAGAGATGTTTTCAACTCAAAAAATATGGCAGATAAATTTCTTGATATGTACCACACTGTTTTAAATGGAGAAACTTTGAACAATACACCTCCCAGATTAATTCAAAAGCAAGAAGATAAGTTTCTTGATTTTGATTATTCGTAATAAAGTAGACTGAATACAATAACCTCAAAAAAATGAGAAAAAGGATGTATCAGGACAATAAATCAGAAATCATAAGATAAACCTATCATTAAGGAATAATTATAAGGATAAGTTTGGTTGTGGGGATTTGAATTGCCAATGGGAGATAAAAACATCGAAAAGGTAGGTTCTACCTCTACATTTAAATGATGACCAATAGGATATGATGCAACCAGTCCGGTAGATCCAGATACATTGAATGTTTTATTCCCCACACTTTTGCCCACTGGACGAAAATAAGAGCTTCCCTGTAAATACACATTACCAGAAAGCAGAAAGTTCGCGTTGAATCCCGCTTTAACATCCAGAGAAAAGTTTTTATTCCATAAGTTATACTGAACAATTAAAGGGATTTCCAGATAGTCAAAATGTTGTAATAATCCCATGCCCGTTTTGTTCAAAAGGTTCACATTGCTTTCATCATAGCTCCCTTTTAGTGTGAAAATGCGAGAAGCACGAACATCGGCAAAATAATATCTCTGATTGGTAAAACTAATAGCTCCCATAGATGTAGACATACTTTGCGGATGATCCGCTACTGTTTTTCCATCCGCTGAATATAAATGCATCATAGAGGGATGCGTAAAAGCTGCGATATCATTAACTTTTTGCCCTATTCGTGTGTAAGTTAAACCAGTACGCATTTTCCACCTGCTATTTACGGTATATGCTACATGTATACCCGCTCCGAAGCTAAACACATCGCTCTCCGCAGACGAAAAAGGGTAAGACGAATTACTGTTGTGCATACGGTATGACTCCTGTGGCATAACAAATGCAGCCAAACTAAAACCATTCGGAGAAGAAGAAGAAATATCAGGTTTGATCAGTTTCTGAACTTGTTTTTCTTCCAGTTCGTATGCCATTGCAGCTGATTTATCCGTATTCAATAAATATGCAGTAGTGGTTAAAATTTTTGCCTCACCCATCATTGGGAGAAGAACAAGATTGGTTTTATTTGCCGGAGATTTTGTAGTAAATATTTTTACTTCTTCATTTGGCAATGGGGAGGATGTCATTGGGGAATCAGAATGTATGCCGGGCTGATCAGTCTCAACTTCCTTCTCTGTATGATCAACCATTGCAGATCCGGAGACTGAATTTTGTAATCCTGTTTCGTTTGGAGAATCCGGATCGACCGGTTTATTATTTTGCTGTGGTGATTGATCATAGGTATTATTTTCATCAGGTGAATTATTTTCATCCAGATGCATTTCAGGTTGTGTTCTTTCATTTTCCTTTGCCAACTGTCTGTTCTCTGCAAAGAAAGAGGGTAGAAAAAACCAGGCGGAAAAAACAGAAACGATCAAAATAAGTACAGCAGCAGCCAACTTGTACCACACAAACCCTTGTCTGGTTTTGTCATTATCAAGATCATTTTCAATGCGACTCCAGAGATCATCTGGAGGCATTGATTCAAACTGACCAAGTTTATTTTTTATTTCATTCTCAAATCTATCCATTTTTCCTACACATATCTTTATTTTTTCGGTAATATTACAATTTCGTCATATTTCGATCCGACTATCATGGGTTTATTATCATCATTATATTGCTTTATCTATCCAATGTGCATTATATACAATTTTTTCTTTTAATATATTTTTTGCTCTTACCAGATTTGATCTCGACGTAGATACGCCAATATCTAGTATCTGAGAAATGTCATGATGTGAATAACCTTCCAATACGTATAAGTTAAATACCATGCGGTACTGATCTGGCAATTCTTGAACAATATGAAGTATTTCTTTGGCAGACATATCATCAATGGCACTGGATTCTTTGTCGCTGAAGTTATTTGTTTCCGGTATTTCATCAACAGATAAGATATGAACTTTTCTCCTGAAACGATCCAGCGCCACATGAATAAAAATCTTTTTCATCCATCCTTCCAGGGATCCTTTCCACTGAAAATCTTTAAGGCTATTGAATATTTTCACAAACCCCTCCTGCATTACATCCTGGGCATCAAAATCATTTCCGGTGTACCGAAGACATAAAGCATACAACTGCGGAGCAAACATTTTATAAAGTTTGCCTTGCATGGCTCTGTTGCCTTTGATACATCCTTTAACAATTTCTTTGATATCTTCCACAGAAAGTCATAATAATGTGTAATGAACAAAAGTATAAAAAAACATCAAAAAAATCACGCAATCTGTTGATTAAAAAATGAACCGGGCCATGACAATACTATTGACACACACGAGGATGATTATAATTAGTAGCACGGCCAAAAATATAAACCCGAGGTCTTGGCGAGCTCCATCTGACCTATTTAGTCAAATTGTAACAGATAAAAACATTATTCTGTTTAATTATCTTATACAAGAGAGATCATGCACGTTTTGACGATTGGTTCTAAAACAACAAATACCTGACCAATTTTAAACAAAGGGTTTATGATTTTCGCAACAATCGACACATACATCATAAACTAAAAAAGATTGTTTAAGGAACACATCAGCAGAGAGTAAGAAGCAATTCAAAGAGCGATATCTATAAAAAGACCGATCAAAAGATCACATTACAAATCTATCTCCACAAGAGGAAAACAGACGTATCTGCGCCTGTTCATGATCAGAATCATCCAGAAACTCACGAAACAATCCGACTAAAAATTCCAGGTTCTCTTCTGACTCCAACACAAATCCCTGAATCTCGTTTCTGGAAATATTAAAGTACGTATTTCCGTTACGCATAACAAAATGATAATAATCACCATCTTCAAGGTCCATAGCGTAAATGCCTTTCGATTTAAAATACTGCATCAGGTCATTTATCATGTCAGTTCTTTCCTGTTCATCTAAAACCAGGTACCCCCAGATGGTATTAGCAGGTACTCTCCACAAGGTATCCCGGGTAAAAAAAAGACGATCGTCAAAATGCTGTTTTTGCTCTACAACAATTTGTTTATCGTTAATGGTATAGGAGAAATCATGTCTGTGGTCATTTACCCAAAGAGAAACAGAAGGGGAAAATGCCTGGGAATCACCCATATTAATTGTTTTAGAGGCAGGGCCGATACTGTTGATGCATGAATTGGGCAACTGAATGTTGTTCGCAAATATTTCGGTATAGGAGTTCGTTTTTTCAATCTCTGTATCGATAACAAAATTACTGCAGGGAAATTCTTCGAGTGTTTGGAGATGAAAAACCAATTCGCGATTTTCAGGATAAAATTGTTCGTAGAAATTTAGGGTGATCTGATTAAAAGAATGTTGTTCTGTTTCTTCATCTTGTGCGCAAGAAAAAAGAAACAGGGAGATAAAAATGAATATTAAATAAGTAGTTTTTTTTGTGGTCATGTATTGATAAAAATGTAAGCAATGCTTGGTTTACTAGAATATTAAAGAAAAAAAAGACAGGCTTAATTTGGCTTTGCAGGGATGACCAAACGTAAGCCTGTCTAAAAAAAAATAAGTTGACAGGGGAAAAGAATATTCGATGATCAATTGATTCAGGGCAATGGCCGTTGGTTAGTTGAGTTGGTTAATGTTGCAATAATCTTTTCGTATATTTTTATCATCAATACTACAAAAAGACTACACGGCCATTATAAACCCCTGAAATCAAAAACGATCAATTTGGAAAAAATGAAGGAGAAAAAAATTTTTCCCACATCAATCTGACGAAAGTTGTTTTGGTTTGTTGTTTTGTTGTTTGTTCTGAAAATTCTTTTTCCTCGAACGTCCTTATTTCCAAAATGCAAAGAGCAATATATATAATAATGAATCATTATGATCTGAAAAAAAAACCGGGTTACCTTCCAATGGACAAGCTATGATTGTTGGGGGAGTCTTTTGGTTCAATTAAAAAGTCTGATATTTAAGGCAGAAAGGTGATAGACCCGGTTTTTGAAGAGCGTTATATATTAAAGACGCACCAGATAGCCAAAACGCTGCGCGGATATCAGAAAAAAAACGTTTTTTTTAGAAAAAATACACATATATCTCAACGATAGCACTTTACAATGTAAAAAGAATGAAGGTAACTATTCAGGTAATTAGTCTTTCGGTTGACAGACTGAAGGAATATGTGGAAATTATTTTTGTGAATCTGCGGATCAACACTTTCTTTACTAAAGTCAGGAATATTCATTTAGGAAAGTATTGGGTGTACCTCTATTGGATTATAACAGGTATGTAAAGACTTTCAACTTTCAGTCCAAACGACCTGAATAGTGATGCATGAAAAAATATTTTGGATTAGCACTAAGACGTCCATCAGGTTATTTTATGTATTCGAGCATTAAGTCCATATCAAGTTCTGATATACCATGTTTAAGTAAATGCTTTTTGTCTTCGCGGAAAGAGTTTTCAAATTTGTTCGGATCTTTAAAAGCTTTCATACTTTTGGCATAATACTCAACGGCATTTTTTTCTTCATTCATGCACCAGAATACATGGCCCAGATTCATAAGGTCGTGCTGATTGGAAGGGTCGTTTTCAAGAAGTCTCATCAGATAGTCTCTGGCCACATCCCATTTACCTAATATAAATGAGCACCACGCCAAAGGTCTTCTGATTTTGTTATTTTCAGGGGCAAGTACTTCAATTTTAAAATAGTAATCGAGTGCTTCTTCGTATCTTTCCAGGTATATCA
>CAZPVB010000137.1:7688-11003 GCA_964589855.1 uncultured Bacteroidales bacterium | reverse complement strand
CAGGCGATGATCATCTGTTTCTGGAAAGATGCCCGCTTTGGAACCCTCTTTAATGCTATTATACTCACAGCATCGGTTGCTGGATTTCAGGCGTGGGGTTTGCAGAAACAATATCATACCGATGTGCAGAAAGGACTGCAACGCAATCAAAACCGGGAGTCTGTCCTGCTTAGTATGAGAGATATAGAGCATTTACCCACACTTGTTCAGGATTATTTAAAATATGCCCGGGTATTGAATAAACCCATTCCGTACAATGTAAAAATTACCTTTGATGCACAAATGAGGGGAAAAGGACAGGACTGGTTTGACATGCAAACTGAGCAATATAATTTTTTTGATGCCAGCGAGCGGTTCTTTTTCCTGAAAGCAAAAGTAAAAGGATTGCCTGCAAAGGGTTACCATCGTTATAAAGAAAACAATTCGAGCATGAATGTCAAATTGTTTTCTGCCATACCTATTGTGAAAAAAAGTGGGGAAGAGATGTTTGAGGCGGAGACTGTAACCCTTTTCAACGACATGTGTTTTTTGGCGCCTGCCTCACTTATCGATAAACGGATTGAATGGGAAGAAATTGACCAGGAAAGTGTAAAAGCCCATTTTACTAATCAAGGGGTGACCATTTCGGCGATTCTGTATTTCAATGAAAAAGGGCAACTGGTAAATTTTATTTCCGACAACCGTTGGGATATCAATGAAATGAAGCAGATCCGGTTTTCCACGCCCCTTTCCCAGTACAAAGAAATAAATGGTTTTATGCTTCCATCTTACGGAGAAGCCATTTGGCATTATCCGGAGGGTGATTTCACATATGGCAGATTTCAGGTTAAAAATGTGGAATATAACGTGGAAAGTTTATAGGGCAGGAAACATTCTGTTTACTTTTTTGAAGAAAAAAATTAACAATGCTTTAAAATTTAAAAATTATGGAAAGAAAAAAATCAATAACAGTTTTGGTGTTATCAATCGCACTCATCTCATTCTTTGCTACCTGTAAGGGGATTTTTGCAGAGGGGGGTACTGGAAGCTTCACTTATGAATCCATAAGAGGTAAGGTGGTTGAAATACATGGTGATGGACTGTACAGGCATATGTCTGCCGATGTTGCCATTCAGGGAATTGCGCAGGATTATGTCACCTTGTTTTCAGGTATTCCGCTTTTATTGTTCGCTTTGATCTGGTATAGAAAAGGTAGTTTACGAGGATTGTTTTTACTTGCGGGTACTGCGGGTTATTTTTTTGTTACCTATTGGTTTTATACTGCCATGGGTATGTACAATACCATGTTTTTAGGGTATGTGGCACTGATGGGGTTGTCTTTTTTCACCCTTTTCCTGTCGGTAAGTGCTTTGCCTACCGGCCAACTTTCAGCAAATTTTTCACCCACAACGCCCCATCGATTAGCCGGCGGGTTTTTGATCTTCAATGCTGTGATTATTACTTTATTGTGGTTGCAAATAGTAGTTCCTCCATTGTTTGACGGAACGATCTACCCCGATGCTCTGGAGCATTATACAACTTTGATCGTTCAGGGGTTTGATCTGGGCTTGTTGCTACCCCTTTCTTTTGTAGTGGGTTGGTTGTTGTTGAAAAGAAAAGATGGCGGATACCGATATGCTCCGGTTTATTACGTATTTCTGACATTACTCATGACCGCTTTGTCTGCTAAAATTTTGGCCATGGCTTTGCATGGTGTAAATGTAATACCCGTGATTTTTATCATTCCAGCTATCAATATTATTACCCTAATAATCACTATTCTTCTTTTCAAAAATATTGTAACCCGAAAATAATACCTTTCTTTTAAATTTTAGTTTCACAAAACCATAAAAAAATATGCAAACCGCTATCATATATACCACAATGCATGGCAGTACAGAAAAGATCGTGAACAAAATGAAACAATATTTGGGCGAGTACAATACCCAGGCAATCAATCTGAAAAAGGTTGAAAACATTGATCTGGATGTTTTTGACAGGATTGTGATAGGAGGATCTGTTCATGCAGGCATGATTCAGAAAAACATCAGGGATTTTTGCAGAGATCATACTGTGGAACTGAATGAAAAGCCATTGGCTTTGTTTACCTGTGGAATGAATGAACCTGAATTTGACCAGCAGATCAAAAGGGCATTTCCCGCGATTTTGCGAAGTCATGCCAAAGTAATCAAACCTTTTACCGGTGAATTTTTATTTGATAAGATGAATTTCTTTCAACGCCTGGTGGTGAGAAAGATCTCTGGTATCCGACAGTCGGTTTGTAAGATTAACGATGAAGAGATTCGGGTTTTTGTGGAGGAGTTTAAAGCATAAAAGTATTTCGAAAGTTGTTTTCAGGAAAATAGTTGAATTCTTCAGACAGACTGGTGAGAACGGATATAGTTTTTATATTTTTGCAATGCATCAATCCATTTTAATGTTATGAATCTTGCTGATAAAATCAAGCGGTTTAACCGGGATCTTCGTTATACGGGCCAGTTGCCCGATTCTATTGAGATCATGAACCCCTTTGAGCAGAATCCTGCTGCTCTGGAGGTATCCACGGTTTTTTACCAAAAGTATTATGATGATCAGCAACCTCGATATCTGGTGCTGGGCATCAATCCGGGGCGCCTGGGAGCGGGAGTTACCGGCATCCCGTTTACCGATACCAAACGGTTGGGTGCCATTTGCGATAAAGAGATTCCGGGAATAGAAACCCACGAACCCTCTTCAGCATTTATTTATGAAATGATAGATGCATACGGTGGTGTAGAGAAATTTTACAGCACCTTTCTTTTTCATTCTGTTTGTCCGCTGGGCTTTGTGAAAAAGAAGGATAACGGAAAACCAGTAAACTATAATTATTATGATAGTGCTGCGCTAATCCGTTCCACTCGTCCTTTTATTGTTGAATCCCTCAAAAAAATCCTTTCCTTTGAGGTACACACAAACATTTGCTATTGCCTGGGTACTGGAAAAAACTACCATTACCTGACGAACCTGAATAAAGAATATGAGTTTTTCAATCAGATCAAACCCCTTGAGCATCCCAGGTATATCATGCAATACAAATCGAAGCATAAACACAAATATATAGAAAAGTACATACGTTCTTTTTCAGTAAAGGAATAATTTCTTTATCCCCTGCTCAACTTCAACCTTTCCACTAACCTCACTCTCTTCCCATCATTTCCTGTGAATATTATTTTTAAACTTCAGCAGTTTCTCATGCAGTATTTCCGGCACAATGGGTTTTGTGATGTAGTCGTCCATCCCTTCATTGATGTATTTTTGTGCATCTCCTTCCATGGCTTCTGCACTTAATCCGATGAT
>CAZPVB010000137.1:0-7588 GCA_964589855.1 uncultured Bacteroidales bacterium | reverse complement strand
CATTGATGTATTTTTGTGCATCTCCTTCCATGGCTTCTGCACTTAATCCGATGATGGGAGGAAGCTTTGTTTTCAATTTTCTGAGTTGTTTTACAGCGGTAAGACCATCCATAACAGGCATCTGGATATCCATCAAAATAGCATCATATTGATTGTTTCTTACTTTTTCGATTCCCTCAAGACCATTGACTGCTATTTCTGTCTGGCAGCCCATTTTTTTCAGAATAAGGCTGGCTACCTTTTGGTTTACAACCTTATCTTCTACAAGTAAAATATTCATGTTTAGATGTGTAATGGGTTTATTATTTTTCTCTTTCCTGAATTCAGGTTTTTCTTCTGAAATAACAGTTTGGAGTGTAAAGGAAAATTTGCTTCCTTTTCCGGGTTTTGATTCTACTATTATATCGCCTCCCAGATGACTGGCAATCTTTTTCGAAATTGCTAAACCAAGTCCTGAACCTTCAAATTTTCGTGTTTTGGTAGCGTCTTGTTGGCTAAATTCATGAAAGATCTGGGTGAGAAACTCCTGTTTAATGCCGATACCAGTATCAATAACCACAAATTTGATCGTACATTTATTAAGTTGTTTTTTATGCATCTCTGCCAATAGTGTAATAGTTCCCTTATCGGTAAATTTCACTGCATTTCCCAAAAGGTTGATCAGAACCTGTATGATTTTTTTCTCATCAGACAATATAACTGAGGGTAGTTTTTCTGAAAACTTTACCACAAATTGTATCCCCTTGTTTTCAATGGTTTTGCTGAAAAGGTTTATAATCTTTTTCTGAATATCAGATAAGGAAACAGGAGTGAAGTTCAGTGGCATTTTTCCGGATTCAAATCTGGAAAGATCCAGGATATCGTTTATAAGTAAAAGCAGGGTTTGGGAGGATTCTGTAATGGTTTCCAGGTAGTCTTTTTGTTCGGTGCTCAGCGTGGTGTTGCTTAGCAGGTTTGTCATGCCAATGATGCCATTCATGGGGGTGCGCATTTCATGGCTCATATTGGATAAAAACTGTTGTTTTAACCGGGCGGAATCTTTTGCTACTTCCAGGTTTTTTTCCAGTTCGATCAGTTTTTCTCTTTCGGTAATGTCTCTTCCATAAATAGCAATACGATCTGTATATCCATTTTTATTCACAATAGGATGTATGGTAATATGCCATTTTCTTCCTTTATGTTTTTCTTCATAAGAAACCATTGTACGGTTCTGTAATACCAGAGAAAAGTATTTTCTGAACTTTACTAAAATATTGCCGGGGGCAATTTCCAGAATGTTTTGGTTTAATAGTGATTCGTTTTGCGATAGTTTATTAAATTTTGTGTTGTATGTAAGGATATTTCCATCTCGATCTAAAAGCAGAATCACATCATCGCTTACATTGATCAGTGTTTGTAGGTTAGATTGTGATTCTTCCAGTTTTTTTTGTGCTTCTTTTCTGTGAGAAATATTGTGCCCTATGGCGATAACTGCTTTTTTCCCGAAGTATTCGCCATTGAAAAGACGAATCTGAACGGGAAATATCTCCCCTTTGCTGTTTTTAGCCCAAAATTCAAACTGAATTGTTTCTCCCCGGTAAGCAGTTCTGATATGATTACTGATTTTCTCCAGGTCGTTCATCCCGTCTGCAGCCAGAAACAATTGATCTTTGCCCACTATCTGCTTTTTATCATACCCAAACATTTTCACTGCACCTTTATTTGCATCCAGAAAAATACCATCCTGTTTCTGAATAAAAATAGCGTCTTCAATATTTTCAAACAGCCCGCGGTAGCTCATCTCGCTTTCGGTAAGCGCTTTTTCTGCTTTCAGTCGATTGGTTATATCAGTAACAATAGAATACACCATTCTTTTGCCTTGATAATTTATGGGTCCCGAAAAAACTTCCACATCCCTGACCTGACCATTTCTTAATTTGTGCTGAAAAACAAATGCGTTTTTTTTTAGTGTTATCGCTTTTTCTATTTCTGTATCAATTTGAGATATTGATAATGTATTGATGTTGCTAATCTTTTTCTTTTTAAGTTCATCAACAGAATATCCGTAAAATTTTGCTGCTGCTTTGTTGGCATCAAGGATATCTTGTGTTTGGGGATCGATAATAAGAAAAACCATTTGGTTTTCATGAAATAACTGCGATAAGCGTTTTTCGCTTTCGGTTAGGTTTTTTACTGTAGTAAAGTATTTTTCCTGCATATGAAAGATCATGCAGATCAGAATGGTAGCAAGCGGATAGAGAATGAGAATTGAAAAGGTAAGTACCGATAATACCTCTATTCTTGTTTCAGATGGAAGTAAAATGGTAAATGCCAACATAAAAATGTGCACCAGAAAAGCCAAACCAATGTAAAACAAATAAGGGGAGATATTGGTGTAATATCTTTTGAGATAGTAAAAAAGGGTACCCAAAGAAGCAGATGAAAAGATTACCATAATACCCATCCACAAACCTGTTCCACCCAAATAGATACGGTATAAGACGGCAACGATAAACGCAATGGCAGCAGTAACTGGTCCGCCAAACATACCGGCAATGGATAGGATAATGGATCGTCCGTCGAAGAACAGTCCGGGTTCCAGTTCAAAGCCGATATTCATACCCAACACAGTAAAGGCACCGAACAAAAATCCACCCAGAATCTGAACCGACAGCGATTGACGGTTGTAACGATTGATGATAAAAACGTAAATCAGACTGAGGGTAACAAAAAAGCTGAGATTGTTAACAATAGCGATCCAAACCATTAGAAAAGACAATTATCACAGAGATGGCTTCCGATTTACAATTGTGTAAAAACCAACACCCTGCGGGAGTGATATTAATCAGGATATAAAGAGATGTTTTTTATAATGTAATTTATCAAACACCACAAAAATATTAAAAAAATGTGAACAATATAGGATATGGTCTGGTTTTATCTGTTTTTCCAGAGAATATATCACTTAACACCAATTTTCTGATTATGGGTAATATCTGAATCTCCATTCTTGTTTTTGTGAAAAGGGTTGTATCTTTGCAATTTGCTTTTTGTTAAACCACAAATCACATGAACATACTAATTGCCGGAAACAGCGAAATATCTTTGCATCTTGCCCGCTTGCTATACGATGAAAATCATGATATCACCATGTTTTGTCCTGAAGAGCAACTTACAGGCATCAATCAGAATTATGATGTGCTTACTTTTTCGGGGGATCCAACTTCTATTGATGATCTGAAAAAGGCCAATATAAAAAAAATGGATTTGTTCATTTCAGTTTTTTTAGATGGTCGGATCAATCTTCTGGCTTCTATATTAGCAAAAAACCTGGGTGCCAAAAAGTGTATCGCCAAAGTGAATGAAACCGAATATTCGGTAGGAGAAAATCGCGAAATGTTTAAGAGTCTGGGCATTGATTATGTTGTTTGTCCTGAAAAAATTGCCGCCAAAGAGATCACCAACCTTATAACCAATACTGCTGCTACTGAGATTTTTGATTTTACAGATAAACAGCTATCGCTGATGCTCATCAGATTAGAAAAGGATGCACCTGTATTAGGAAAGACCCTTAACCAGATTGCTGCCGAGAATCAGGGTCTTGATTTTCGTGCCGTAGCATTGCACCGAAGAAGCAGGACATTAATACCCAGAGGAGAAGATGTGTTTAAAGAAAATGATTTGGCTTATGTGGTCACAAAGCCCGAAGGCATCAATTCTTTACTCGAATTGGGTGGGAAAAAGAGTTTCGAGATCAACAATATCATGATCATTGGAGGAGGCACCGTGGGAACCCTTACCGCCAAAAACCTGGAGAAAAATTATAAGGTGAAGCTTTTTGAAATGAACCCTGAAAGGTCATCTAAACTGGCTGATGAATTGCGTGGTACTATGGTCATAACCGGAGATGCACATGATGTTTCTTTGCTTGAGAAAGAGAACATAAAGTCGATGGATGCCATTATTGCAGTAACCAACAATTCGGAAACCAATATTTTAACTTGTCTTATCGCCAAGAAATATGGTGTGCGAAAAACCATAGCGCTTGTAGAGAATATCAATTTTATTGAAATTTCACAGAATATCGGCATTGATACTATCATCAATAAGAAACTTGCCACGGCAAGTTATATCATTCGTTTTACCATGAAAGCGGAAGTGATTTCGACCAAATGCCTCAATGGTATTGATGCAGAGATTTTTGAATTTAAAGCAAAGGCAGGTTCGCCCATCACACAAAAACCTATCAACAAACTTAAATTTCCCTCGGCAGCTATAGTAGGTGGAATTATACGCGACAATGTAGGAATAATTGCCCGTGGCGATCTGCAGGTTTTGCCAGGCGATCAGGTTGTTGTTTTTACATTGCCCGAAGCTTTTGATGGTGTTGACAGATTATTCAGAAGCTGATATCATTGAACACGATACAATATGAGCATTAGCAGGGAGATCAACTTTAAAAGAATTTTTAAATTTATTGGTATACTCCTGATGTTACTTTCAGGATTTATGGCCTCAAGTGCCTTGTGGGAGATCGTATATGATGAGGGAGTTACACAACCAATCCTTATCAGCTCTCTTATTACTTTTGGATTTGGACTGTTTTTTTACCAGTTGAACCCAGATAAAAATCAGCAAAATATAGGAAAAAAGGAAGGTTATATCATTGTCACATTCACCTGGATATTTATCAGTATTTTTGGGTCATTACCTTTCTATTTATCCGGTCATATCCCTTCTTACACCGATGCTTTTTTTGAAACCATTTCGGGGTTTACCACCACCGGAGCCACTATACTTATCAACATTGAAGACGTACCTGCCAGTTTACTCTTCTGGAGAAGTTTAACCCATTGGTTGGGCGGCATGGGTATTATTGTACTTACTTTGGCTATTCTTCCTGTATTGGGAGTAGGGGGCATGCAGCTTTTTGTGGCAGAAGCACCGGGTACTACACCCGCACGCCTGCATCCGCGTATCACCGAAACAGCAAAAAGATTGTGGCTGATCTATCTGATTTTAACATTAATGTGTTGTTTTTTACTTATGTTGGGAGGAATGAACTTTTTTGATGCCATCAATCACTCATTCAGTACTTTGGCTACAGGAGGTTTTTCAACCCGAAATGATAGTATTATGGGTTTCTCGCCATATATACAATATGTAATCATTTTTTTTATGGTGTTGGCAGGTACCAATTTTACACTTCATTATTTTGCTTTAAAAGGTCAATTTACCAAATTGCGCGACAACGAAGAGTTTCGTTTTTATTTGCTCATTATGCTGGTTTTTTCTGTCCTTTTTACCGCCAGTATTATTTATTTTCATCAAAGTGGAATTGAACAAGCTTTTCGCGATAGTCTGTTTCAGGTTGTTTCTATCGTCACTACTACCGGATTTATATCAGTGGATTACCTGAATTGGAATGGGTTTTTATGGTTTACATTGTTTTTGCTTATGTTTACTGGTGGTTGCATTGGTTCTACAGCCGGAGGGATGAAAATGATCAGACATCTGCTGCTGATAAAAAATCTGGGACAGGAATTTAAAAGGCTTATTCATCCCAATGCTGTTTTGCCCACCCGGTTGGAAGGAAAAACCATTCCCACTGAGATCATTTATAATTTTCTGGCTTTTTTCCTGCTTTATATTATGCTATTTATGACCGGCGCAGCTATTATGTCTTTAATAGGGCTTGATTTTATTACTTCTTTAGGTGTTGTTGCCGCTACCCTGGGCAATGTGGGACCTGCCATAGGAAGTGCAGGACCGCTTGATAATTATGCTCACATACCTTCGGCGGGGAAATGGTTTCTTTCGTTTTTTATGCTGCTGGGGCGCCTCGAACTGTTTACTGTTTTACTGTTGCTAACACCTGTGTTCTGGAAAAAGTAGTACGGGTATCTAAATATGATGTTTATCCATTTTTCATCCCTCATCATTTATTATGTTCACCATTTGCATTCCCACATACAATTATGATATTTCACCCCTTGTGAATGATCTGCACAATCAGGGAGTTTTGTTGGATGCAGATTTTGAAATACTTGTTGTTGATGATGCATCTGATGAAAAATACCAGAAAAAAAATTTAACTGTTTCTACTCTTGATCATGTAAAATATCACCAACTCCCTGAAAATATTGGCAGAAGCAGGATTAGAAATCTGTGTGCTTCTATGGCTACTTTTCAATGGATCATCTTTATGGATTGTGACTCAAAATGCCCTGATGGTTTATACCTGAAACGGTATGCCCAACAAACCAAAAGTGATGCAAAAGTTATTTGTGGTGGAAGATTATACATGGATGCGCCGTTAGAAAATAATACTTATTTGCATTGGCATTATGGTAGAAACCGGGAGGTGAGAAATGCGAAGCAAAGAAATAAAGAACCTTTCCGGTCTTTTATGACCAATAATTTCATGCTCAGAAAAGATGTTTTTAACCAGATACGATTCAATGAAGACCTGAAAGGTTATGGTCATGAAGACACTTTGTTTGGTATAGAGCTGAGTGAAAAAAATATGCCCTTGTTTCATATTGATAATCCACTGCTTCACATTGGATTGCAAAACGATAAAGAATTTCTGGATAAAACCCGGCAGGCGGTATTTAACCTGGTTTTTATTTACAACTGCTTAAACAACAAAACAATATTCAGCCGGCACGTAAGGCTAATAAGTGCTTTTGAGATGGTGAGAAAAATACGACTGGTGGGAATTTTGGCATTTCTGTTCCCATATTTCCAAACAGCCATAGAAAAGCAACTGAAAAGTGGTAAACCCCGGCTTTGGCTGCTCGACATGTATAAACTGGGTGTTTTTTGCCAGGCTTATAAATACAAAAGGGAGGATCAATAAAAGGAAAGATCAGATCATTGAAAGTGATCAATATGATCAATCATCCGTTGAAAAACCGGGAAGCAATTGTTCAAGATGATGATATTCAATGCCGTATAGTGATTTTATCTGCTGTATGTTTTCTTTGATCTTTTGTTTATCTTTTTCAGTTCTTTTTACCCTTTGTGCGATAATGAGCAGATTTTTGGGGGTATGCTCCGTATCGATAAATTCCACCACCTTTGTTTTATAACCTGCCCACTCCAGAAACATAGCACGCAAAGCATCGGTTATAATATCAGCTTGTTTACCCAAAAAAAGTCCGTGCTTCAAAAAACCTTTGAAAGGACCGGATGGTTTCATCTGTCTTCTGATCTGTTTCTGGCAGCAAGGTGCTACCACAATCAAAGATGAATTGCTTACAATACCCTTACTGATGGCTTCATCCGTGGCTGTATCGCAGGCATGCAGAGCAATGAGCACATCCAGTTTACCCGTTTCGCTCTCCAGGATGGTGCCTTCGGTAAAATGTAATTGGTTGAATCCACTTTTTTGGGCAATGGTATTGCCCTGGTCCACAAGGTTTTTCCTCATCTCAACCCCCGTCATTGAAACCGTGCGTTTCAGGTTGTTAACCATATGGTCATAAAGTGCAAAAGTGAGATATCCTTTGCCCGATCCCATATCTGCAATATGGATGGTCTGTTTGGGTTCGAGTGTTTGCAAGGCCGGTGTCAAAAGGTCGATATAACGGTTGATCTGCAGGTA
>CAZPVB010000136.1:0-11041 GCA_964589855.1 uncultured Bacteroidales bacterium | reverse complement strand
ATTGGTTTAGGCGAATTCGTTTTCGGGATTTGCCCCCCGGTTGCTGCACTCTTGCCAGGCATATGTGGGTATGGTCTGAAAAGTTGTTCTCAGACGTTCGTGTTCATTTTTTTACTTTTCCAATGATCTGGATATTGAATTATTGATTTTATGTTGATTGGTGAAATGAGTGGACGATATCCTTTACATGCCAGCCTCAAATATGCCTTTAAAAATGTAAATGTAAAGTAAATTTTTGATAAAACGAATCTCCTTAGTATTGAAAGATATAGCCGCCTGCCGTATTCAGGGGCTGTTGATTCAGTTGACTGATGTCAGAAGCACCATATCGGTAAATTAATTTTCTATTTTTTTCTCCCTGAAAATTCAAATTAGTTTTTCGTAATTTTGTTCAAAACAAAAAAACTGTGATCAAACCGGAAACCATTGATAAAATATTTGAATCTGCCCGGATAGAGGAGGTTGTGGGGGATTTTGTCAACCTCAGAAAAAGGGGTGTGAATATGCTGGGTTTGTGTCCGTTTCACAATGAAAAAACTCCATCTTTCACTGTATCTCCATCCAAAGGTATTTATAAATGTTTCGGTTGCGGCAAAGGGGGAAATGCCGTAAACTTTATCATGGAGCATGAGCATTTTTCCTATCCGGAGGCACTTAAATATCTGGCAGGAAAATATAATATAGAGGTAGACGAAGAAAAACCTACAGAAGAGCAACAGCAGGCATTGGATGAAAAAGAGAGTCTTTTTAATCTGACTGCCTTTGCGCAAAAGCATTTTGAAGAAACATTGCACAATACCGAAGATGGGAAAGCCATCGGATTAAGTTATTTCAAAGAAAGGGGTTTCACAACCGAAACAATACGCAAATTTGGATTGGGGTATAGCTTGAATAAGTGGGATGATTTTACTTCTAAAGCCCTGAAAAACGCTTACAGCAAAGATTTGCTCCTGAAAAGCAGTTTGGTACGGCAAAAGGACGAACAACTCTATGACAGTTTCAGAAACCGGGTTACCTTTCCTATTCATAACCTTTCTGGCAGGGTATTAGGGTTTGGTGCACGCATTCTTACCAATGAAAAGAACAAACCCAAATATATCAATACAGCCGAATCCGAAATTTATCACAAAGGCAAGGTTTTGTATGGTTTGTACTTTGCCAAAAGTGCCATCGTAAAACAGGACAATTGTTGTTTGGTGGAAGGATATACCGATGTGATCTCGCTCCATCAGGCGGGTATCGAAAACGTAATTGCATCATCCGGTACTTCACTTACCACCGATCAGATTCGTTTGATCAGAAGGTACAGTAAAAATATAACCCTGCTTTTTGATGGCGATCCTGCAGGTATAAAAGCTGCTTTCCGGGGAATAGACATGATTCTTGAAGAAGAAATGAATGTGAGGGTAGTGCTTTTCCCTGAAGGAGAAGACCCCGATTCCTATGCAAGGAATTACCGCCCTTCGGAGGTGAAGGCATTTATGGATGAAAATGCCGTAGACTTCATCACCTTTAAAACCAATCTGTTACTTGCCGAAACCCAAAACGACCCGGTAAAAAAGACAGCGCTGGTCAAAGAGATCGCCCACAGTATTGCCCAGATTCCCGAACCGGTTACAAGAGAACTTTATGCCAGGAAAAGCAGCGACTTGCTCGATATCTCTGAGAAGCTGCTGATGCTCGAGATCAATAAAAAACGGATCGAAAAGCGCAAAAGCAACGAAAAACAGGGGAAAAGCATACAAGAGGAGCAAAAGTGGATAGCACGAAAAGATAATATCGCTGATCCGCAGGTTTTAAAGGAACTGTCTGTTTTTAATCAGGAAAAGGAACTGATCAGGGTGCTGCTCGCCTACCCCGAGGAGCAATTGTCATTTCTCATTGAAAATGAAGAAGAAAAAGAAGAAGAGGTTACTCTTTCTGTGAAAAATTTCATCCTTGATGACCTTATCAACGACGATCTTTCATTTGAAAATCAGACCTGCCAGACGATCTTTGATGAAATATTAACGGCACGCAAGGAACAAAGAAAACTGAGCGATCAAACTTTTTTTCAGCACAAAGATCCTGAGGTAAGCAAGATGGTGATTGATATGCTCTCCACACCCTACGAGTTGAGCTTGAAATGGGAAGATAAACATGGTATTTATGTAAAAAAGGAGTCGGACAACGTTAAAAAGATTGTAATGGATGTACTGTATTCTTTCAAACTCCGAAAAATAGAAAAAATGATCCATGAAAACAAAGAGGAACTAAAAAAGAAAGAAATCCCTCCCGAAGAAATGTTTGAAAACCTGAAAAGCATTAAGGAACTGGAAGATGTTAAAATAATCCTTGCCAAAGAACTTAGCCGAATTGTTATCAATTAAGAAAAAACATTTGAAAGTAATATGATGGAAAAGAAGAAAAAATACAAAACAGGGCTGGTGCTCAGTGGGGGAGGTACCAGAGGATTTGGACATCTCGGTGTAATTAAAGCACTTGAAGAAGAGGGTATTCAACCTGATATTGTGAGCGGGGTCAGCGCCGGGGCTATTGTTGGGGCTTTGTATGCCGACGGCAATTCCCCGGATGAAATTCTGGAGACCTTGTCGTCAAAAAGAATATTTGATTATCTTGATTTTAATATTCCCAGAACGGGTTTGGTAAGGATGAATGGCTTTGAAAAAACCCTCAAAAAATATTTAAAAGCAAAAATCTTTGAAGACCTGAAGATTCCCCTGTTGGTTTTTGCCGTGAATATCAATACGGCCGAATATACTTGTTTCGACAAGGGAAACCTTCCTCTGGCAGTAAAAGCATCTTCTTCAATTCCCATTGTTTTCCCACCAATTGAAGTAAACGGAGACTTTTACTGCGATGGAGGTGTGATCAACAATTTTCCGGTAGAACCTTTGCGCAAAGTTTGCGAAAAAGTTATCGGAGTAAATGTAAACCCTTTGGTGAGAAGAAAAACAGGATTTCATAATTTGAAGCAAATTGCCGAGCGAACGTTTCAGCTGAGCGTGAGAAGTCATGTGCTCAATAGAAAAGAACTATGCGACCTTTTTATCGAACCTGAAGAGGCCGATAATTTTGGGTTGTTAGACCTTTCAAGTGGAAAAGCTATTTTTAAAGTAGGGTATGAATACACAAAAAAACTTCTCGAAAACAATGAACTATGAGCATTACTCGCTAATGAATAAAAAGAAAAAACCTCTGGGTTGTGCAAGCATTATGTGAATTGGTGAATGAAGAATGATAGATTTTGTCAGGCATGTTGCGTTTGAAGTTCAAGTTTGATGAAAAAATCTTCATTTAGTTTTCCATCCTTAAAAAAGTCCCTGATGTCTTCTTTTTCAATGTTTAACCAATAGGCATTCATTCCTGCTTTCCGGGCACCGTCAACGTGCTGCACCGAATCATCAAAAAACAGTGTTTCAGAGGGATTCAAAGCGTTTTCTTTGAGAATGTGTTCAAATGATTCAACATCGGGCTTTCTTTTTCCCAGTATGTGCGAGTAGTATTGTTGTTCGAAAAAAACACCCAGGCTGTCGTATCCAAAAATTTCTCTGATTTGGCGGGTATAAACGGGGTAATGGATAGCATTGGTATTGCTGTATAAAAAGGTACGGTAGTGTTGCCTCACTTTTACCAGCATAGAGATCCTTTGCGGAGGTATATCCAGTATCATGGCATTCCAGGCTTGGTCTATTTCATCATCTTTCATGTTTTCTATTCCGCTAAGTCTTCTTAACTCATTTCTGAATTCAGCGGGACTGATTTTACCCGTATCTAATCTGTCAAAAAGATGCGACTGGTTTGCTTGTGTGAAAAATTCACCGAAATTTTTAACTCCCAGTTTTTTAAATGCATCAATGGTTGCCTGGTAAGAAATGTTGAGCAGGATGCCCCCTAAATCAAATATAATGCTTTTGATCTCCATGATTATTTTTTTTCAGGTTTAAAATAACAGGCAAAGATAAATTTTTTGACTTTTTCAGTGATTGAATCATGCTAATTTAATTTAATCATAACATAGAATGTGGTTTTGTGAGGGATCGTAAATAATCTCAGAATAGAATCATTACACGGTTTGCTTGATTTTTTTGAAAACGAGTTTGTCTATGGGGAAAGTAAGTTTCTCCGGGTCTGTTTTTTTGATCTCCACCCACCTGAATGTCTGCTCTCCTTCCTTTAACTGTTGAAAATCAAATTCCTTACTGGTAGTGATAATCTTTTCCGGATGCGGAACTTTTACAAGATAGTAAATGCTCAGAAGTTGTTGCGGTTCAGAGAGTAAAAAAGTGGGTTGAAAATAGTCGGTGGTATAAAAATGTTCTTTTACCTGCACTTCCTGGTTGATTTCCTCCTGAAATTCCCGTTTCAGGCAATCCCGGGTACCTTCGCCAAATTCCAGTCCGCCGCCGGGAAACTTGGTCATTTTTATTCCCATCCTGAATTCATCGGTGAGCAATATCTGATCACCTTCTATCACAATTCCATAAACCCGGATATTGAATTTTTCGATCTTTTTGTTCATATCTATTGTTTTGCTATTTATTTCAAATAATCCTCAATTTGTTTTTTATTAAAAATAAGTCATGTTTGTTGATCTTGCACAGGTATCGGTAAAAATAGACAAAATGAAGGTTGATCCCACTCTGAAAAGTGAATTATCCACAGATTACACAGATTTACAAAGATGCTAAATCCTGATAATCTGTGGTATAAAAACATAAAATGAACACAGATTTGCCGAAAACAACTTTTCGGAATGGACTCAGGGTTGCTTATTGAAAAAGATCATTTCCATTTCTTCGATTGGTAAGGCAGATGAACCGAGCCATGACAATAATATTGACACACACGGATGATTAGATTTCGCAGCATGGACAAAAATACAAAACCGGAGTTTTGGCGAGCTCCCCCGTAAGAAAAGAACGGGGCAGGCATCTGACAGTATTAATCAAATTAAAAACAGATGAAAGGGTAAAGTCAGAGGAGGTTTTATCCGTGGTGCAGGGTGGTTGATAACAAATCACTTTCATTTTTTACCGAGTATGGCAGGTAGAGGTGAGTCAGGGTTTGATGGCCCGCGTTATTTCTCTTTTTCCGGGAGGACCTGGCAAGCCCTCCACTTCAAATCCTGCTGCTTTCAGCGCTCTTTTTACCGATCCCTTGGCTGAATAGGTTACCAAACCGCCTCTTTTTTTCAGGGTGTAAAACATCTTTTCGAATATTTCCTGTGTCCACATCTCAGGCTGGGTGTCGGGACCAAATGCATCAAAATATACCAGGTGATACCTTTCTTTGCACAAATTTACTTCCTGTATGGTTGTGCAAAAGCACCGTATAAAGAAAAAATCGCTGATGTTGGTATACCGGTTTTCTTCACAGGTATGAATTTGGGCAAATACATCTTTCATGGCTTGATCTTCGAGCATGCCGGGATAGTTGAGTTTGCCTGTAACTTCTGCCGACAAGGGAAAAGGTTCTGTTGCTTCATAAAAAACCCTTGTTTTTTCTTTGATGGATTTTTGCGCTGTCAGCAGGGCATTCAAACCGGTTCCCAGTCCTACTTCCAAAATATAAAAAACTTCCGGTGCAGGATTGAAATGGTTGTACCCTTTGTCTAAAAAAATGTGCTTCGATTCCTGCATTGCTCCGTTTAAAGAATGATACTGCTCATTATGCTGCAGCAACTGAAGTGTGTGCGAACCATCTTCGGTTTTTATTACCTGCGATAAAAAAGGATTGTTCATCTGTTCATAATTTGATTAAATAGGTCAGATGGAGCTCGCCAAAAGCCCGGTTTGCTAGTTTTTGCCATGCTGCTAATTATAATCATCCGCGTGTGTGTCAAAATTTTTGTCATGGCTCGGTTCATCTGTTTGAAATTTAAGATGTTACCCGTTGGACGACTCAAAGTCGTCCGACGGGTTGAAAACATTTATCCGGTATGTGTAAGTTGAGCAATATATTGATGATGTTCGCCCTGATAAATCAACTCCGATGACAATCCAGCCTCGGATGCGTAATGCTGAAGATTGTCAAAATCCAGAAAAATCCAATCGAATGGTTCTCCCACAACATCTTTATATTGCAAAGTATATTGAATTTCACCATAATACTTTCCCGTCAAATCAATGTAAGCTGCACCGTGTTCATCTGTGTAAAGATAAAGCAGGTCTGTAGATTCACAATAAATGCTACCACCGGGAGCAAGCAACGATTTTGCTTTTCGGAAGAATGCCACCAGATGATCTGTTTTGCCCGCGATACCAAGTCCGTTCATCAGAAATAACAAGGTGTTGTAAGGTTCTGATTTCCATGAATAAAAATCATGGTTTACCGCATTTTTGATGCCTCTTTTTTTCATGCAATCCACACTGCCTGGTGATATGTCGAGGGCAGTTATCTCAATTCCCTGTTGCTGAAGATACAGCGCATGACTGCCTGCACCGGCCCCTACATCTAATGTTCTTCCCAGGCATTTTCGCAATACCAGTTGCTCCCATTCGGGCATTTCATCAAACCCCCGAAAAAAATAGCGTACCGGTAATTTTTCATCTTCCGCTATATCGGTATTTACCAAAATATCTGCGTTGTGCTCTCCTTTTAAATAATCAAGAAAAGCGATTCCGAAAATATCATTTCCAGGGTTTGAGATCATGGTCATTCAAGATATTTTTTTATTTAAAAAACAACAGTTTTAAGGGATGGGCAGGATGTTATCAGAATTGTTTCTGTGTAACAGGCAGCTATCGCCGTAACTTAGGAATCTGAATTCGTTTTCAAGCGCAAAGTTGTATATTTTTTTCCAATTATCGCCATAAAAGGCTGCCACCAAAAGCAACAATGTGCTTTGAGGTTGATGAAAATTGGTGACCAGCAGGTGGGCGGTGTGTATTTTGTATCCCGGTAAAATGATCAGTGATGTTTCGCCTCTCAGATGGGTTAGTTGCTTATGATCCATAAAGTCTATGATATATTTGAGTGCATCATTCCATGAAAGGGATTCGTTATTTTTGTCCTCGTAGGGTTCCCATTGCTCAATCCGGAAAAAACTTTCCAAAGGTGTATAACCCTTTTGTAACTTAACACCCAGCCAGTAGATGCTTTCCAGAGAACGCAGGGAAGTTGTGCCTACACAAACAAGGGTCTTATGTGCCGATTGGTAAAGGTTAACCAACTGTTGTTTATCAATTACCATCTGCTCGGCATGCATTACATGTTGATCCATCGTAGGGGCGCTAACGGGTTTAAATGTGCCTGCACCCACATGTAGTGTTAAATAGTGAAGCTCTATGTTTTTATCTTTTATCTTTTGCAATACCTCTGGTGTGAAATGCAGTCCTGCCGTGGGTGCTGCCACCGATCCTTCCTGTTTGGCAAATACAGTTTGGTAACGGATCTTATCGGCATCTTCAGCTTTTCGGTGGATATAGGGTGGGAGAGGGGTTTTGCCAAAGCATTCAAGTATTTCAGCAAAAGTTATGTGCTTTGGTTCCCACTCAAATTTTATGATGTAACCATCTTTTTTTGTGCCTTTTTTAGTGGCGATGAGTTTATATCCGTTTTCGCCGGTAATGGTCAGACTGCCCTCTTTCCACTTTTTGGCATTGCCCGCAAAGCAAAACCAGGTTGCCTGGGCAGTCTGCTGAAATGCCCGATGGATATCCCTGGTGTTTTCTTCCAAAGGTTCAAGGCAAAAGATTTCTATTGCAGCCCCTGTCGGTTTCTGAAACAGCAGTCGTGCCTGCACTACTCTGGTATTGTTAAAAACCATGATACTGCCCTTGGGAAGATACTGATCTATGTTTTTGAAAACATCTTTTTGAAGATTATCCTGCCTGGCAATCAGCAGCGAAGACTCATCTCTTTTGTCCAGAGGATAAGCGGCAATGCGGTTTTCAGGCAGATGATAGGTATAGTCTTTGATGGAAATATCTTTGAAACTCGTCACAAGGAAATCACAATAAGTTAATGGATGCTTTAAGGATTCTTTTTAATTTTGTTTTATTGTTTTTTAATGGGAAAATCCATCAGGTTGCCGTTGGTAGTCTCCTCTTTTGCGGGAAACCATTTTTGCATTACGTCCATGTTTTTTTGATGACAAATGTCTTTCCCTTCAGGTGTATACAAAAATTCGAGGGTATTTTTGTAATGTTTCACAATAACAGGACGTACCATTTTCATGGTGCTGTTGATCATGCGGTTTTGTTCGCTGAGCGGTTCTTCCATTATCGCTACAGCACTTGGTATCCAGCGCGAAGGAAACAACTTACCCATATCGCCGCCAGGTAAAAACCGGTCGATCTCTGATTTTATTTTCAAAAGCATCGCTTTGTGCCCATCTTCGGAGGCCAGATCAAAATGGTTTTTTTCTGCCCACTCCTTTAACTTTTGTTTGTTGGGTGAAAGCAGTGCAGAGGTGTAGGGGTTTTGATTGTTGTATAACATTACCTGGTCAATAAATCTGGATTTCTCCACCAGGGTTTCTTCAATTCCTTCGGGGCTATACTTTTCACCATCGCCCGAAATCAGCAAACTCTTGTTTCTGCCCAGCACATAGAGATATCCATCCTGATCAATATATCCCAGATCGCCGGTATACAACCAACCCTCCCTGATGGTCTCTTTTGTAGCTTTTTCGTTCATCCAATATCCTTTCATCACATTTTCGCCTTTCACCACAATCTCACCCTGCTGACCCAGGGGTACTTCTTTTCCTTTGTCGTTGCATATTTTCACTTCCAGGTTGGGGACAATCCGCCCTGATGACCCCAGTTTATGATGCTCAGGCGTGTTGGAGGAGATAATGGGAGCGGCTTCCGTAAGCCCGTATCCCTGATACATGGGCAAACCGATGGCGTAAAAGAATTTCTGAAGCTCGATATCGAGCAATGCCCCCCCGCCTACAAAAAATCGTAGTCGTCCTCCAAAATTCTCCTGTATTTTAGAAAACAAGATCTTGTTGAAAAAAGCATACATGGGTTTGAGCAATATACGCCATCCTCCGCCCTTGTTGTATCCCTGCCGATTATAAGCAATGGCAATTTTGAGCCCGGTTCTGAACATCCATTCTGCCACTTTCCCTTTATCAGTAACCCCTTTCTCAATGTTCTTTCTGAAATTTTTGGCCAAGGCAGGTACACTCAATAAAAAGTACGGACGTACCTCTTTAATGGAAATGGGGATGTTGCGCAGGGTTTCATTAAGCGTTTTACCTATTTTGAGCGAAGCCAAACTTGCACCGTTGCGCATAAGGGCATAAATACCAACGGTATGGGCAAAAGAATGATCCCATGGTAAGATGTGTAAAGAGGTGTAATACTCCGGAACATCAAAGATGGCAGATGCCTGCTCTACATTGCAAAGATAATTTTTGTGGGTCAGGATAATGCCCTTGGGGTCTGCTGTGGTTCCCGAAGTGTAGCATATGTTGGCATTGTCGTTTCCTTCAATACCGTTCAATAATTGTGTGATCATATCCGGGTTCTGTTGCAGGTGTTCCCTGCCCTCTTTGAGTAAATGGTCCAAACCCAAAATACGATCCTGATCAAATTTCAGGGAGTGCCACTGGAGTGCTTCCCCATTGGTATAGTCAGGTCCATCAAGCAGGACAATAAACTCCAGGTCGTGCAGGTGATCTGCCAGGCGAAAGGCTTTGTGCTGGTGATTGCCTGAAATGACTATACCTTTGCATCCTGCATGCCGCAGGCGGAAAGAAAGGTCCTGATCTTCTTCTATTTTCACGGAAAGAGGAACGCAAACACCGCCGCAGTATAAAATGGCCAGCTCACTGATTACCCAGTCGTTTCTCCCCTCTGCGATCAAAGCTACTCTGTCGCCTTTTCTGATTCCGTATTTCAGCAAGCCTGCTGCATATTCAACTACCTTTTCTTTTGTCTGGCTATAGGTAAGACCTTTGTAGTGCGATTCCCTTTTCTCCCATAAAAATGTATTATCGTGATACTTTTCGCAACTTTTTTCAAACAAATCAGGTATTGTTTCGAACGTCATGTCTATAGTTTTGGTTGAACCTCTTTTGGGTACCAAGATACTAAAAATTGCTAAAGTAAAAGAGGTTAATTCCTTTTTAGCATTGCAAAGGGAAGAAAGTTTTTAAGTCAGTTTTATTTTTTGCTGACGAGGGAGTTGCCTGGCTATAGAAAGACGTGGCGCATCCATGCGAAGGGTTTTAAAGTCAAACTTCGCCACACGGGTAAAACTTAAGTCGATTGTTTCTTTACTGCCTTCGGCTTTACCCAAAGCGAAGTGGACGAACTCCCGGAACATTACGAGCTAAGCGCACAATCCGAAATGGTTAAGAAATGGTACAATGGTTACTATTTCGGAAATGAAGAAATATACAACCCATGGTCTATTCTCAATCTTGCCACCCATAAAGGTCGATTTGAGGCTTATTGGTTGGGAACAAGCTCTAACGATTTGGTGCACACGCTCATCAAGGACTCCGACAATTCCGTTAAGAAAGATATTGAGGATGCATTGAATGGCATTCCTGTTATCTCACGCATACAAGATAATATAGCTTTTCAGTATTTGGAAAATTCGCGCGAAAGCATCCTTTCTTTTTTCATTCAAACAGGATACTTAAAAGCCAGATACAAGCAAATGCAAGGAAATAAGATGATGTACGAAATCTCTATTCCCAACGAAGAACTTAAAATCATTTATTCTGACACCATCCTTCTTTGGTTTCAGCAAAGTATTGGAAGCAAAAACCTGAACGAAATGCTCAAAGCGCTCCTGTCGGGCGATATTGATCTATTTGAGGAAATACTAAGCAGCTTTGCCATTTCGTACCTTTCCTTTTTCCACACCTCCCAAGACCATATTGAGAAGGTCTATCATGCTTTTGTATTGGGCATGCTCATCAATCTGCAAGAAAACTATCATATTGAATCGGAGCGTGAATCGGGCTATGGACGTGTAGACATCTTAATGACCCCTCATGACAAAAGACAAAGGGCTTTCATTATCGAAATGAAAAAAATTCGCATCAGCGAAAACAAAGACAGCGCTCTGGATG
>CAZPVB010000135.1:0-11059 GCA_964589855.1 uncultured Bacteroidales bacterium | reverse complement strand
AAATTATATTCAGATGAAATCAAAGAAACATAAAAAAGTCATCATGACACCATGATTTAGACTTAGCAGTCGGAAGAATAAGATTTTGCGGTATATATAGCAAAACCCTGAATCTATTTTTCTTACCTTTGTAAAATTCATGTAGAAAATATTCGAACCGGAAATCCAGACAAGGAACCGCAAGTAATTTCGAAAACATTCAATATAATGATGTTTCCATACAAATACAGGGAAGACATCCGGGCAAATGAATAAAATATGATCTACAGAGGAAATCTATAGACAATCTTCAATCTTTTTTTAATCATAAAAAATGACATTGCAGCAAGAGAATACTAAAAAACACAAAGTTGCCATCCAGGGTTTTGCAGGAGCGTTTCACGATATGGCAGCAAGAAAATTTTTCGATGACCAACCCATAGAAATCCTTCCCTGTCATACTTTCAAGGAATCTTTTGATATGGTAAAAAGCAAGAAAGCAGATATGGCAATTGTTGCCATTGAAAACTCACTGGGAGGCTCACTTTTGCCCAACTATTCTTTATTGAAAAGTTCATCGCTATGGGTAGCAGGAGAAATATACCTGCGCATTGAACAAAACATTATGGCACTGCCCGGACAATCGCTGAGTGAAATAAAGGAAATTCACTCCCATCCCATGGCCATTATTCAATGTGAAGAATACCTGGAACCCTTTCGGAAAAGAAACATTAAAATTGTTGACTCAACCGATACTGCCCTTAGCGCCAAATGGATTGCAGAAAATCAACTGAAAGGATATGCTGCATTGGCTTCTGAATTGGCTGCCGAAATGTATCAACTTGAAATTCTTGAAAAAGGGATAGAGACCAATAAGCGAAACTTTACACGCTTTCTGGCACTAACACAACATGACCGGAAAAAGGAGATGGTTCCTTATGAACCAGATTCAAAACCTGATAAATCATCTATATGCTTTTCGCTTCCGCACAAAACAGGAAGTTTGTCTCAAATACTTTCCGTGCTTGCATTTTATAATATCAACCTTACCAAGATTCAGTCAGCACCCATTATTGGGAAAGAGTGGGAATATTTTTTTTATGTAGATCTGATCTTTGATGAGTTTGAAAGATACCAGAAATCACTGGAAGCTATCAGTCCTCTGATTGATCAGTTGCAGGTGCTTGGTGAATACCAGTCTGGAAATAACCATACTTTTGCTCTCAACAAGCAAGAGTAAAAGAATTTATCTTCCGGTAACTTTTAATATCAATCCGATATAATAACTCAACCAATGCATTTTTTTAACGAAGGGGGGGGCACTTTACTTCTTTTGGTTTTGAATTAAAGATAGTTATGCTATTGTTTTTTTGGCTTATGCCGAAGACAAAGATTATCTAACCAAACCTAACCCAAAAACAAGAAAAAATTAACCAAAACCATGTCATTT
Source organism: uncultured Bacteroidales bacterium (assembly GCA_964589855.1). Lineage (GTDB taxonomy): Bacteria > Bacteroidota > Bacteroidia > Bacteroidales > UBA7960 > SKVR01. The sequence goes on along the minus strand of CAZPVB010000135.1, from coordinate 9,630 downwards.
ATCCGAAGGAAGAAAATTCATTATACACAGCAGACAAACACATTTTTTTTGACAAAAAATATCTTTTACCTTTATAAAATTCACTTTTCAGCATCATTTATCCTCACGAAAAAAATAAGATAATAAACATATTTTAATAACTTATTTTTTATCTTCATGTCTTTTTGTTAGTTGAGAATATATTCTTAATTTTACATCTTCATATAAAGTGACCTGAAACTGCGCTGATAGGTAATACTTCTTTGATTTTGATCACTTTACAATGATATCTCAGATTTATTTTATCAATGTTTTAATTATCTCATATTATGGGAATTGTTTTTGCCCTGCTTGTCATTTTATTATGGGCTTCACATCTGATATACATGCTTACCTTCGTTAATTTCTCTGCTACAAATCCCTGGATGTATTTACACATTTTGCTGCAGGCCTATTTTTATACAGGTCTCTTCATAACAGGTCACGATGCCATGCATGGTGGTTTGTCTAAAAACAAAACAATCAATAAAGTTTTGGGCACATTAGCAGTTTTTCTTTTCGCCGGAATGTCATACAAAAAGCTTATTAAAAATCATGGTTTGCATCACAAAGCACCTGCTACGGCAGATGATCCCGATTTTTTTGTTAAGTCACAAAATTTCTGGAAGTGGTGGGGAATATTTATGTGGAGATATGTTACCATTACGCAATTGGTTATAATGGCTGTTGCATATAATATAATGATACATTTGTTTGATTTAAATGAACTGAAAGTAATTATATACTGGGCTCTGCCCGCCATTTTAGGCACATTGCAACTGTTCTATTTTGGTGTTTACTGGCCCCATCGCAAACCCCATCAACCTCATATGATGCCACACCGGGCACGCACATTGAAGAAAAACCATTTTTGGGCCATGGCAAGTTGTTATTTTTTCGGATATCATTTTGAGCATCATGAAATGCAATATGTGCCATGGTGGAAACTATACACAACTAAAAAAAAGAAAACACATGGAAGTGCTGAAAGCAAAAATTGAACAAGCATGGGAAGATCGTTCCTTATTAAAAAAAAACGAATATGTCGAATCCATTGAAAGTGTTATTGATTACCTCGACCGTGGTAAACTCAGGGTGGCACATCCCGAAAATGACCACTGGGTAGTAAACGAATGGATCAAAAAAGCGGTAATCCTTTATTTTCCTACACGTAAAATGGAAACCATTGAAACAGGGCCTTTTGAATTTCACGATAAAATACCTCTAAAGAAGAATTATCAGAAACTCGGAGTGCGGGTTGTACCTCATGCCATTGCCAGATACGGGGCTTATTTGGCTCCCGATATTGTTATGATGCCTTCGTATGTAAACATTGGCGCTTATGTTGATAGTGGCACAATGGTAGACACATGGGCAACTGTTGGAAGCTGCGCACAAATTGGGAAAAACGTACATTTAAGCGGCGGCGTTGGAATAGGTGGTGTTTTAGAACCGCTTCAGGCAGCACCTGTAGTTATTGAAGACGGATGTTTCATCGGATCCAGGTGCATAGTGGTAGAAGGTGTACGGGTTGGCAAAGAAGCCGTGCTGGGTGCTAATGTAGTCATTACTGGTTCTACCAAAATTATAGATGTTAGTAGTGATACATCACGCGAATATACCGGGTTTGTACCCGAAAGATCAGTGGTCATTCCGGGAAGCATTCCCAAAAAATTCCCAGCTGGAACCTACAATGTAACCTGTGCCCTGATTATTGGAAAAAGAAAAGAAAGTACCGATAGGAAAACAAGTTTAAATGATGCACTCAGACAATATAATGTTGCGGTTTAATAAATTGCCGATAAAATCGCCCCTTGGCCTATTTTTCAGGCATTGTTTGAAATCTGAAAAGGCGGTTTAGGAAAGTTCTCAACAATACAACACTTAGATTCATTTGTTTTATGACTCAGGAAGAAGATATTAAAAAAGCAGTGGAAGTTCTCCAGGCAGGAGGTATTATCATTTATCCGGCAGATACTATCTGGTCGTTGGGATGTGACGCTACCAATTCAAAAGCAGTAGAAAAAATTTATAAAATTAAATTTCGATCTCGCAAAAACAATCTGATCCTGCTGGTTTCTGATGAAAATATGATCAGAAATTACGTAAAGTTTATCCCCGATATTGCCACAGAACTTATGATTAGTTTTCAGGGACCTCTTACCATTGTGTATGATAATGCAATGAACCTTCCCAAAAATGTACTGGGCGAAAAAGGTACCATTTCCATGAGAATACCCAAAAGTGAATTTTGCCTGAAACTGCTGAAATCTTTTGGTAAACCCATAACATCTACATCTGCAAACCTCAGTGGTGAAATAAATCCGGTTACCTACCATAAAATAAACCCAAAGATACTGGATGCTTCAGACTATATTTGTCAGTCCGACAGAGATTTTGTAAACTCCCCCAAACCCTCTACAATCATAAAAGTAGATAAAAATGGTGTAATGCAGGTAATTAGAGGTTAAATAATTTCTTCATAAGGTATTTGTAAAATCAAAACCTTTATAAACCGATCAACAATATTTTTTATTCATTTACGAATGATAAATGTTTTCTATCAAATAGATAATACAGATATGACCTGCCGGGAACACTCCCGTTGAAAAAATGAGAACCAGTTGAATCGAATCAGGAAGAGATAAATGTTCAGTATTTTTTCTAATTTTGCAGATTTTTCGGGCATACCTCACATTCTTGTCTTCTGGAGGGGGCCTCGGATAAACGTACTGTTTTGATCAATTGTAAATACTTTTTGAATTTTGTATAAAAATCAATTAACCCATTCTGTTTTTAAACTGGTTTCTGAAATATCGGCCGATATGGGTGTTGAATCCTATGTTGTAGGCGGATGGGTCAGAGATCTGCTTCTCAATCGTCCATCCAAAGATATCGACATTGTGGTGTCTGGAAGTGGTTTAGAACTGGCTAAAAATCTTGCACAAAAAACCGGTAAAACCAAAAACCTGAAAGTGTTTAAAAATTTCGGTACTGCCATGCTCAGAATTGATGACTGGGAAATTGAGTTTGTTGGAGCAAGAAAAGAATCATACCGTGCCCAATCCAGAAAGCCACTGGTAGAAAACGGTACATTTGAGGATGATATCAGGCGTCGGGATTTTACCATCAATGCTATGGCTATTAGTTTAAACCAGGATAACTATGGTGAGTTAATAGATATTTTCAATGGTTTACAAGATCTTGAAAAAAAGAAAATCAGAACACCTCTCGACCCGGATGTTACTTTTTCTGATGATCCGTTGCGAATGATGAGAGCAATAAGGTTTGCTACGCAACTTGGTTTTCATATCGACTGCAAGGCCTTTGAGGCCATCAAAACCAATACTCAACGACTCCAGATTGTATCTGTTGAGAGGGTTATGGATGAATTTAACAAAATCCTGCTTGCTCCCAAACCCTCTATTGGTCTTAAATTACTCAAATCATCCGGACTGCTCCATGAATTTCTTCCCGAACTGGTAAAACTCAGTGGCACAGAAGTTATCAATGGCAAAGCCCACAAAGACAATTTCTTACATACAATAAAAGTGGTTGATAACCTGAGTAAAGAGACAGATTCTTTGTGGTTGCGTTGGGCTGCTCTTTTGCACGACATCGCCAAACCTCAAACCAGGCAATTTGATGAGAATACAGGATGGACTTTTCACGGACATGAGTATTTTGGTTCAAAGATGGTTCCCCGAATTTTCAAACGGCTAAAACTTCCATTAACGGACAAGATGAAATATGTGCAAAAACTCGTGCTTCTGCATTTGCGCCCCATTGCTCTTACTGAAAGCGTAGTTACCGATTCTGCAGTGCGGCGCCTGCTTTTTGAAGCTGGAGATGATATAGACGATCTGATGACCCTCTGCGAAGCAGACATCACCAGTGCCAATGAGAGCAAAGTGAAAAAATACCTTGAAAACTTTGAAATGGTGCGCATCAAATTGAAAGAAATTGAAGAAAAGGATAAACTTCGCAACTGGCAACCTCCTGTCAGTGGCAACGATATCATGGAAACCTTCGGACTTAAACCCTGCAGGGAAATAGGTTTGATCAAAACATCCATCAGAGAAGCCATTCTGGAAGGTGAAATACCCAACAGAAGAGAAGAGGCAATTCAATTCATGCTGAAAGAAGGTGAAAAACTTGGTTTAACACCTCAAAAACAAATAAATTAATCCTTATATTTGTTCTTATCCCAATACAGTAAAATCAATCAAACTTTAAACAAAAACAAGCGTATGTTTGCATATCGTTTCCGTATAAATTTTGAAGATCAGGACGGATTTGTAAGAGAATTTGAGCTTGGCGTAGATCAAACATTTATGGATCTGCGAAACGCAATTATTGAAAATTTATCCCAGCCGTCAGATGCTTACACTTCATTTTTTCTCTGTGATCATCAATTCAGAAAAAAAACAGAAATTTTTCATCCCGATTATATGGGAGGGAAAAGCAGTAAAAATCACAAGCAACAGGATGCGGAAAAAAGACCTACCATGGATAAAGCCGCCCTGAATGAATTTATTGATGATCCACATCAAAAGATGGTGATGATTTTTGATGAGAAAAACGAATGGACTTTTTACATAGAATTGGTGCGAATTGTAAAAACAAAAAAAGATGAATCTTTTCCCCGGCTTGTGAATTCCGTTGGGGGTATTCCCATCGAATTAAGACCCCGGAAAGAAATATTGAGTCAACTGAATAATGAATCAACCGATGAGGATGAGGAAACGGAAAATGATATTCTTGATGACGAAGACCAGGAACAGGAAGAAGAGCATGAGGGATATGATGATGATGAACTCAATAATTTGAATGATAACGACTTCTATAATGAATCAATAGAAGGTGGCAAAGATATTGATGAAAACAAACCATGAGCAAAAAACACTTGTAGTGCTTACTGGTCCTACAGCAGTGGGTAAAACAAAAACTGCCGTAGAATTGGCACAAAAACTAAACACTGAGATCGTTTCTGCTGATGCCAGGCAGTTTTTTAAGGAAATAAAAATTGCTACCGCCCCTCCCACTGACTTTGAAAAAAAACAGGTAACACATCATTTTGCCGGACACCTATCCGTACAAGACCATTACAATGTTAGTATGTTTGAAAAACAGGCTTTAAAGGTGCTGGATGAAATTTTCAGACATTCGGATTTTGCCATTGTTACGGGTGGATCAGGGCTTTATATCGATGCACTCTGTTTTGGCATAGATGATATACCTGATGTGCCTGATTCAATAAGAAAGCAGGTTAAAAATATTTATGCTGAAGGTGGACTGGAGGCACTGAGAAGGGAGTTGAAAATGGCAGATCCGGAAAGTTATTCCAAAATAGATCTGTCAAATCCTAACAGAATGATGCGTCCCCTGGAAGTTTTTCTATCCTCCGGAAAAAAACTTTCTGAATGGCAGTTAAACAAACCGCAAAAAAGACCTTTTGAAATTAAAAAGATCGTACTCAATCGCTCCAGAAATCAACTTTTTACAAGAATAGAGCAACGTGTGGATGAAATGGTTAAAAATGGGCTGATAGAAGAAGCAAGGCAGTTTTATCCTTTACGACATTTGAATGCGCTCAACACAGTGGGTTTTAAAGAATTGTTTTGCTGGATAGAGGGAAAATATACACAGGAACAAGCCATTGAAAAAATTAAGGTAAATACCCGCCGTTACGCGAAAAGACAGCTAACCTGGTTTAAAAAATATGAAGATGCCAAATGGTTTTTGCCTGGGGAAGAAAAGCAGATACTGAGGTTTATCAAACACCTGGCAGGTAGTTGAGTTTTATTCAATCGTTGTGAAGGCTGAATTCTCTAACAAGATTACTTCTCATATTTTTGAGCAAAATCTCTGGCAATCAATTCTTTAAGTTCTACGGGTTTAATATTTCTCTTCATATCGCTATCTTTCACTACAGATATCCGTCCGGTTTGTTCGCTCACTACAATGGCGATAGCATCCGACTGCTCTGTGATACCCACTGCGGCCCTGTGTCTTAGACCAAGGTAGGCTGGAAATTTTCTGTTATCGGAAACAGGTAATACACAACGGGCAGCTTTTATTCTGTTATTGGTGATGATAACAGCCCCATCATGCAATGGGGAGTTTTTGTAAAAAATATTCTCGAGCAACTGTTTTGACACAATAGCATCGATCATCTGACCGGTTTCAACAAAGAATTCGAGCGCATTTTCCTTGGTTATCACAATTAAAGCACCCGTGTGTGTATCAGAAAATTGCTCACAAGCAGCAACAATGTCATTCATATTTAAATTAACAGAATCTTTCACCTCCCAGAATTTAGAGAAAAATCCCCCCGACTGATTTCTCATGAAACTTCGGGTACCCAGAATAAGCAAAAATTTCCTGATCTCGGGTTGAAAAACAATAATTAAAGCCAAAACACCCACACTCATAAACTGGCCAAGTATTTCGGTGAGCAGTTCCATTTCAAATGCCCTTACCAGCCACCAAAACACATAGATAGAGATAATGCCTAAGAAAATATTTACAGCCCCTGTACCCCTGATTATTTTATACAAATAATAAAGTAATGTAGCAACCAAAAGTATATCGATAATATCGAGAAACCTGATTTTTATAAAGGCATCAACACCTTGAAATATCATACCTCAAAATTCTTTTTAATGTACACTCTTAACCATTTCCGATAACTGAATACTTTCCTTTGCCTGTCGGGCATCATGAACCCTCAATATGTTTGCCCCTTTTTGTAATGCAATGGTATTTAATGCGGTGGTTCCATTGAGGGCTTGCCGTGGCCCAACAGAAAGCACTTTATTGATCATAGATTTTCTTGAAAAACCTACCATAACGGGCAATTCAAACATTTGAAAGTACTCCAGCTGGTCGAGAAGTTTGTAATTGTCTTCGAGATTTTTCCCAAACCCAAAACCCGGATCTATAATGATGTCATGTATTCCAAGATCCCGAAGTTTTCTGATCCTTTCGGCAAAATATCTGATAATATCTTTCACCGGATCTTTATAATTTGGATCCTGCTGCATATTCTCAGGCAATCCCAGTATGTGCATCAGAACATATGGTACCTGAAGACGGGCAATGGTTTCAAACATTTTCTCATCGATGGTGCCTCCGGAGATATCATTGATTATGTGTGCACCCATTTCTACTGCTTTACTTGCTACACTTGAATTATATGTATCAACAGAGACGATTGCCCGGGGGAAATTTTCCAGTACGGTTTCCAGGGAGGGAAGCAACCGGGTCAACTCTTTTTCAGGTTTCACAAGCATTGATCCCGGGCGAGTAGACACTGCACCAACGTCTAGTATATCAGCACCTTCACTCAATAATACATCGCAACGTTTTATAATATCATAAGTCTGTTGGTATTTGCCTCCATCGAAAAAAGAATCGGGACCAATGTTTACAATTCCCATTACCAAAGGTGAAGATAAATTTATAATTTTGCCCCGGCAATTGAGGGTACTTTTTTTCTGAAAAAAAGTCTCTTTCAACATGTTTATAATTACCTATTTTTACAGTTTAGAATTTGATCATTGTTTTAACAAAACCATTCATGGAAGAAAGAACCTATAAGCAATTTGAGCAAATCAAAGAAATGTGTACAGACATTTTCAGTAAAAAAATGGATGACTATGGCAGTTCATGGCGAGTGCTGCGTTCTTCCTCTATTACCGATCAGATTTTCATCAAAGCTCAGCGAATACGGTCAATTCAAAGCAAAGGTACACAAAAAATTGATGAAGGAATAAAACCAGAGTTTATTGGTATTGTAAACTATTCGGTGATTGCCCTCATTCAAATGGAAATGGGTTTTGCTAACCAACCCGACATGAAAGCAGATCAGGCGCTAAAAAAATACACTGAATACTATAACAAAGCAAAAGCACTGATGATGGATAAAAACCATGACTATGGTGAAGCATGGAGAGATATGAGGGTTTCGAGCCTGGTGGATATTATATTGGTAAAATTACTAAGAATAAAACAAATTGAAGACAACAAAGGAATTACCAAAGTTTCAGAAGGTATTGAATCTAATTATTTTGATATAATTAATTATGGTGTATTTGCTCTCATTAAACTTGAATTAGAAAAGCAGGGTAAATAATCTCTTTGAAAATTGCCATTTTAAGCTGATAAAATGAACCGAACCATGACAAAATTTTGATACACACGCGCATGAGTATAATTAGCAGCACGGTCTAAAACTCAAAACCTGAGTTTTGGCGAGCTCCATCTGACCGATTTAATCAAATTATGAACAGATGAAAACCATTCGATTAAAAGTAATCCAGGTAGAGGTTTATAATCCGAAAATAATTATTTTTACAAGGTGTTAAAATTTATTTTAAAAAGGTTTTTATACGGAATCCTGGTTTTGCTTGGAGTTACCGTAATTGTGTTTTTCCTGTTCAATGTATTACCGGGTGATCCGGCACGCATGATGTTAGGACAGAGAGCTGATATAGCATCTGTTGAGTCTATCAGAAAAGAATTGGGTGTTGACAGGCCTATGCATGTTAGGTTTTTTAATTATCTGAATGATCTATCACCCCTTTCCATACATAATCATAAAAATAATGATAGTTTTTTTTATCTTGATAAAGATAAATATACCTATACTCCCCTGGTAACTATTAAAAATCATTCCGTTGTCATTAAATATCCGTACATGGGTAAATCTTATCAAAGCAACCGGCCCGTTACACAGATATTGATAAGTGTTTTCCCAAATACGCTGCTTTTGGCAACTGTTTCCATATTATTTGCGATGTTTGCAGGCATTTTTCTGGGTATTTTTTCTGCCCTCAACAATCATAAGACCATTTCAAAGATCATCATGGTTTTCTCTATTTCCGGTATGTCAGTTCCCTCTTTTTTTGCTGCCATCCTTATTGCCTGGTTGTTTGCTTTTGTTCTGGGCGACTATACCGGACTAAACATGACAGGTAGCTTATGGGAGGTAGATGATTTTGGGCGTGGCGAATACATGAACTGGAGAAATTTGATCTTGCCCGCTCTCACCCTGGGCATCCGTCCTTTGGCTATTGTAACAGAGCTCACCCGCAGTTCGCTTTTGAATGTTTTACAACAGGATTACATTCGAACAGCTAAAGCCAAAGGATTGTCATTTTACAGAGTGATTACCCGCCATGCATTGAAAAATGCCATGAACCCTGTTATCACAGCCATTTCAGGGTGGTTTGCTTCCCTTATGGCAGGTGCTGTTTTTGTTGAATTTGTATTTGACTGGAAAGGAATTGGTGTGGTGATTGTTGATGCACTGGAAAATTATGATTTTCCGCTTATCATGGGAGCTGTACTGATCATTTCTATCATGTTGGTTATGATAAATATTGCGGTTGATATTGTTTATGGTTTGCTGGATCCCAGGGTGAGAATTAATTAATGCAGCCAGACCTTTGCAAAAAGTTTAGCATTGTCGCCATTTATGGTTAATACGATGGGATCATAAATAGCATTATTCCAGTTCCATTAGCTTTTTCACTTCATCTTCGGTAATGGAGAGGTCTTCGGCAATTTCAGAAAATGTTGCCCCTCTGGAAAGCATCCTTTTGATAG
>CAZPVB010000134.1:0-11092 GCA_964589855.1 uncultured Bacteroidales bacterium | reverse complement strand
CGGTCAGATGGAGCTCGCCAAAACTCCGGTTTTGTATTTTTGTCCATGCTACGAAATCGAATCATCCGCGTGTGTTCAAAATTTTTGTCGTGGCTCGGTTCATCTGTTCATAATTTGATTAAGTCGGTCAGATGGAGCTCGCCAAAACTCCGGTTTTGTATTTTTGTCAATGCTACGAAATCGAATCATCCGCGTGTGTGTCAATAATATTGATTTGGTCCGTTTCAGATGATACTCATTTTTCATTCATAAACTTATTATGAATACATATCAGTATCTTCGCTTTCAATCATTCCTTTATTATCAACTCAAATAGGAAAAAACGGATTTATCAGACCATCAATTGTGTATGACAACAAATATAACGAATATAAACCAATAAACCATCCCGTCGATGGGTATTTTAAGTGCTTTTTGACTGGAAAAAAATATTCGGAAACCTTGTATTCCAAACCGTTCAAACGAAAATAGTTTACAATAAACCCAGGATTGACCGATCTTTATATTTACCGTTTCATGAAGGCATTTCACTATATTATCCAATACATTCGGTTGATTGGATTAAAATAAATAGTAGGTTTGCAATGCCACATTGCAATAAGAACATAAAAATGCTCACCAAAAGACATGTAAATGCCCAATAAACTCAAAATATTCAACGATCCGGTGTATGGTTTTATCAATATTCCGTATGCGCTTGTATTTGATATTGTAGAGAACCGGTATTTTCAGCGATTACGCAACATTAAACAATTAGGACTTACCAATATGGTATATCCAGGTGCTAACCATACCCGTTTTCAACACGCTCTTGGGGCAATGCATCTGATGACTCTCTCTATAGATGTTTTGCGATCCAAAGGGGTGGAAATATCAGATGAAGAAGCGGAATCATCAGTTTTAGCAATATTGATGCACGACCTGGGACATGGGCCGTTTTCACATGCCCTGGAAAAAGTATTGGTTAAGGATGTTGATCACGAAAAACTCAGTTTGCTTTTCATGGAAAAACTGCTGCCTGTAGCTCCTGAGAAGATTGAACTTTCCATACGCATTTTCACAGGTGACTATCCTAAAAAATTCCTGCATCAACTCGTAAGCGGTCAACTGGATATGGACCGGTTGGATTATCTGAACCGCGACAGTTTCTTCTCAGGCGTATCTGAAGGGGTAGTAAGCTACGACCGTATCATCAAGACCCTTAACGTTAGTAACGATATGCTGGTAACAGACCAAAAAGGAATTTATTCACTGGAAAAATTCATCATAGCAAGGCGATTGATGTACTGGCAGGTATACCTTCATAAAACGGTATTGGCTGCAGAGCATCTGCTGATCAATATCATGAAACGTGCACGCGAGGTTTATCAAATGGACGAAAATTTTTTCTGTACAATATCTATGAAAAAAATTTTCTTCGACGAGCAGATTCAATACAAAAGCTTTGTCGAAAACCCTCACTTACTTGAATATTATGCCGACATCGACGATCAGGATATTTTTACATCTATAAAAATCTGGATGAAACACCCTGATTATATCCTGTCTGACCTTTGTACCCGGTTTATCAACCGAAGATTATTTCACATAGATATTCAGAAAGAGCCTTTTGAACAAGATACAATTGAAAAAATAAGGCAAAAGGTCTGTGCAAAATTTCATTTAAACTATGAAGAAACACGCTACCATGTTATTTCGGGTATAACACAAAACAATGCTTACGACCCCGGTGTTGGGAATATATGGATATTGCAAAAAGACGGAACGGTAAAAGACCTTGCAGAAATATCAGATCAATTAAACATCAGGGTTTTGTCTAATCCGGTAAAAAAGTTTTTTCTTAGCTACCCGAAAGAAATTATAAACATGTGAAACATTCCATCTAAATATTTTTTCAACCAGCAATTGTATCATTTTTCTCAGATAAATCAGATTTTTCTGATGAACCGAGCCATGACAATACTATTGACACACACGCGGATGATTATAATTTCGCAACACGGCAAAAATTACAAAACCAGTATTTTGGCGAGTTCCCCCGTAAGAAAAGAACGGGGCAGGCATCTGACCGAATGATTCAAATTATAAACAGATGGATAAAATAATGCTTCTGTAAACACATATTTTATAATTTAGCAAACGTTTTCAAAAGGCGTTGTATCAAACATGTTTATATAAAAAATCAAAACAGAAACAAATCAAATGGAATTTAAAGCCCAACAAATTGCCGATTTCCTTAGGGGAAAGATTGAAGGTAACCCTGAAGTCACTGTAAGTACCATATCTAAAATAGAAGAAGCCGAGGAAGGAAGTTTAACCTTTCTTGCCAATCCGGCTTACGCTTCGTATATTTACAATACGGGAGCTTCTATTGTGCTGGTAAACGATGATTTTATTCCTGAAAAAACTCTAAAACCCACCCTGATAAGGGTTGAAAACGCATATGAATCACTGGCCCAGCTTTTAAATCTTTACCAACAAAACCTACCCCAGAAAAAAGGTGTTTCAGAAATGTCATCCATATCCCAAACTGCCGTTATGGGAAAAGATATCTATGTTGGTGAATTTTCTGTAATAGGTGACAATGTAAAAATAGGTAACAATGTAAAAATTTACCCCAATTGCTATATAGGCGACAATGTTGAGATCGGTGACAACACGATCATCAATGCGGGTGTGAAAATCTATGCCAATTGCTTCATAGGGAAAGAATGCAATATTCACTCCGGAGCTGTAATAGGTGCCGATGGATTTGGTTTTGCCCCACAAAGCGATAATAATTACATGAAAGTTGCGCAAATCGGTAATGTAATATTGGAAGATCATGTGGAGATCGGGGCCAATACCACTATAGACCGTGCTACCATGGGATCAACAGTAATTAAAAAAGGGGTAAAATTAGATAATCTCATCCAGGTTGCCCACAACGTTGTTATAGGAGAAAACACCGTAATAGCGGCACAAACAGGTATTGCCGGTTCAAGCAAAGTGGGAAAAAACTGCATGATAGGAGGTCAGGTCGGCATAAGCGGGCATATCAATGTGGGCGACGAAGTAAAAATTGCCGCGCAATCCGGTTTATCTTCCAATGTCAGAAATAAAAAAATAATCATGGGTGCCCCTGCATTCGATCACGACAAATATATCAAAGCATATATTCATTTCCGTAATTTTGAAAAAATCATTCATCGATTAGAAAAGATTGAAAATTGGGTGAAGGAAAAATAAATAAAAATCCTATCTTTGCGGGGTTTTTTTAACAGAAAACTGGCTAATCTCAAAAAATGAGGACAATGCCCATCATATCATCCGGTAATAGTCTGTATTAAATCAAACTGATACCCCTTCTTTTTGGGGGATCTGAAAATTTGCCATATGCGCATGTATTTGTGCATTTACTGCAAACATTACCGGTTCAAAATAAATCAAAACATAACAATGATTGAAAAACAAAAAACAATAGCCGGCAATGTAAAGATTTCGGGAGTTGGATTACATACCGGTCAAAATGTGACTGTGCAATTTAAACCTGCTGCAGAAAATACAGGTATTCGCTTTTTACGAACCGATACCGAAGAAAAAGTCTATATTGAAGCAGATGCGGATTATGTAGTTGACACGTCAAGGGGAACTACAATTGAAAAAGACGGGATAAAAATTCTGACCGTTGAGCATGTACTGGCTGCCATAACAGGAATGGATATCGACAATATAATTGTAGAGGTTGATTGCCTCGAGATGCCCATCATGGATGGAAGTAGCAAGTCATACACCGATTCCATCAAACAAACAGGAGTAACCGAACAGGAATTGCCTCGTGAATACTTTGAAGTAAAAGAAACTCTTAGGTTTTATGATGAAGAAAAAGACTGTGAATTCCTGCTGGTTCCTTCGGAAAGATACCGCATTTCGTGTATGATTGACTACAATTCAAAAGTATTAGGTTCACAATATGCAACGCTTGATCATCTGGATGGCTTTCAAGACCAGATCTCATCCTGTCGTACTTTTGTATTTCTTCATGAACTCGAATATCTTTTGGAAAAAAACCTTATCAAAGGAGGGGATCTGAGCAATGCCATTGTTTTTGTTGATCGCCCGGTTAACCAGGAAGAGCTCGATAGATTGGCCGGACTTTTCAACAAACCATCTGTAGAGGTAAGGACAGAGGGAATACTTAACAACCTGGAACCCTACTTCGAAAATGAGCCGGCAAGGCACAAACTACTCGATATTATTGGTGATCTCACATTAGCAGGAAAACGCATCAAAGGACATGTAATTGGCAAAAAACCCGGACATGCTTCCAATGTAAAGTTTGCCAGAGAGATCAAGAAACTGATCAAAAAAAGAATTGCCGAACAACAAATCCCCCATCATAATCCCGATAAAGAACCTGTTTATACGATCAATGACATTAAGGGGATGTTGCCGCACAGATATCCTTTTTTACTGGTAGACAAAATCATAGAGATTTCCGAATCACACGTTGTAGGCATTAAAAACGTAACGATGAATGAATCTTTCTTCGTTGGTCATTTTCCCAATGAACCTGTAATGCCGGGAGTTCTTCAGATAGAGTCCATGGCACAAACAGGCGGTATTTTAATACTATCAACTGTACCCGACCCTGAAAACTACAGCACATACTTTCTGAAAATCGACAATGTTAAATTTAAACAAAAAGTGATCCCCGGAGACACGCTTATACTAAAGTGTAGCCTTATCTCACCTGTCAGAAGGGGAATTTGCCACATGCGTTGTGTGGGATATGTAGGATCAAAAGTTGTAATGGAATCAGAATTAATGGCACAAATTGTTAAGAAGAAAGATTGACCATCGTATCCACCTAAGAGAAAAATTCAATCCAAGAGACCTATCCTGTATTACAGGCAAGATAAGTCTTGACAGCAATAATCAAATTAAATAGAAATGAATCAACCGTTAGCATATGTACATCCCCAGGCAAAAATAGCGAGAAATGTTGTTATTGAGCCTTTTGTAACCATCCATAAAAATGTTGAAATTGGCGAAGGAACCTGGATTGGATCCAATGTTACAATTATGGAAGGAGCACGTATAGGTAAAAACTGTAAAATTTTCCCTGGTGCTGTCATTTCAGCCATTCCCCAGGATCTGAAATATGCCGGTGAAGAGACCACTGTTGAAATTGGAAATGATACAACGATAAGGGAATTTGTAACCATCAACCGGGGAACTAAAGCCAACTACAAAACTGAAATTGGGCAAAACTGTTTGCTCATGGCTTATGTGCATGTGGCACACGACTGTATTGTTGGCAATAATTGCATCCTTGCCAATGCTGCTACTTTAGCCGGTCATATAACCATACAGGATTATGCTATTGTGGGAGGATTAACAGCCGTACACCAATTTGTAACCATCGGGCAACACGTAATGATCTCAGGAGGATCATTGGTGAGAAAAGATGTACCACCTTATACCAAAGCAGCAAGAGACCCTCTTTCTTTTGTTGGTGTTAATTCAATAGGATTGAGAAGAAGGGGATTTTCCAGCGAAAAAATCAATGAAATACAGGAAATCTACAGGATCATCTATTTGAGAAAAATGAATGTTTCTCAGTCTGTTACCATTATCGAAACAGAAATGCCATCAACACCCGAAAGAGATGAGATCATTTCTTTTATTACCAATTCAGCCAGAGGCATTATGAAAGGATATGCATTTCAGGAACCCAGATAACTCCTGTCTGAAACAATCATATTCTTCCGGTTATTAATATGTATCCCCGGAGGCTAATTTTGTTGCAACAAATTTAATCTTTTCATCCTTTCCGAAAATATGTAAATTTGATGAATACTGAAAAATCTTTCCTTTGAAATATCAAGTTTAAAACCATCATCACACTAATAATCATCTCTCGTTTTTTGGGAATTTCAGACTTGCAAGGGATTGATCAAACCTGGAAAAAATATCGATATGAAGATAATCCTTGAAAAAATAGGACAAAAGTTCGGATACAGTGAAATCTTTCAACATATCGACCTTATGATAAAACCTGGTTCCCATTATGGTATTTTAGGGAATAACGGGAGTGGAAAAACCACCTTACTAAAGATAATATCCGGAATATTAACGCCTACTTCCGGTAAGATAAGATGGCAATTGGGAAATACCGGGATTACTGCAGATAAAATTTTTCACTACCTGGGATATGCCTCTCCGCATATGGAGATCATTGAAGAGTTTACCCTCGGCGAAGCGCTGGCTTTTCACCAAAAATTCAGGCGTTTTGTAATGAATTACCAGGTAAATGATCTGGTGAGAATTTCTGAGCTAAAAAAAATACACAACAAACCCATACGACTATTCTCTTCGGGCATGAAACAAAGAGTAAAGATATTGCTGGCTGTATTGTCCGAAAACCAGATGATCATACTTGATGAGCCCTGCAGCAATTTTGATGAAAAATCGATAGCATGGTATCAGCGTATCATCAGTAAATACGCTGGCAGCCGTACCATTATTGTGGGCACAAATAACCGGGTTTCTGAAGCTTTTTCATGCCAGGAGTTTCTTGATTTAAATACAATGAAACAGTGATAGAAAATTAAAAACGAGGGTTTCAAACCTTTTATTCATCTACCACTGACGGATCAGTGACTTTACCAAGAAACAGTATAGTATTGGATTTATTCTCCTTAATGAAATAAATAAAAGGGCGGTCAGCTCTGAATACTTTTACAGGTTCCTGGTCTATCGTGGATGTTTTTCTGATCATCACCACAGCTGTGGAAGCAGCAGCTTCGGTTCCTTCTTCATTTACATCAATGTAAGCTTCGTGTATCACCTTATCTATTTTCAAATCGTTCTCCTGTGTCATGCCGGAGAAGTCTGCCTTATTAGTGAAGGCCAATGGCATACCCATAGCACTGAGAACATCTTCCAGGTCAAATCTTGAGCGGGTTTTAAAGGAGGGGAACAATACCTCCGTCTCCTGCAATTCCATTTCCTCAAGCATCTGCCAGAAATCTTCTCCCTGGGTTTCCTCCAGCAATTGCCCAATGCTGCTATTCTCTGAGGGTAAAACAGCTACCATTGAAAAATCTGATCCCTCATACTCCATTTCAAGTACCTGCATTTTCTCATTTTCAAAATAATTCAGCACGTCCTTCATATACATAAAGGGTACTTTTACCGAATTTCCGTTTTCAACCAAAAATGTATCTTCACGGGTTGAGCTGCTGTCAAAAGCAATTTTCCATTGCGAAAGAAAATAAATAGCATTGATCAAGACCAAACGAGTATCTTCAACCAATACCCCAGGTTTAATAAGTTCATCGATCAGATTATTGGTTCTTTCTGAAACCCAGGCATTGATCTCTTTTCTGATGTGTTCACGATCTCCGTTTTTATAATCCACCTTATAAAGAGATGATTGATAATACTGCTCAATAAGTTGAAAAAAATCTTCGACAAAATGAAAATCTTCCTGTGCCCATAAAGAATTCGCAGATTGTAATTGATCGTTTTTGTGGCCTAATGCCATAATCTGTTCTTTCCAGGCAGAAAATCCTTTGTGAAAAGATTCATTGTTTTCGTTAAAATACAATGTTTTCTGCATTTGATCTGCAGTTTCTCCTCTGGCACCCCCATAAGTCATGGCCAATGCAGTAGAAATACTAAAAGGAGAAATGATCATGTTTTCACTATTTTGCTGATGCAAAGCTTTGAAAACATCAAATGCATACATATTATTTTGGAGAGATCGGGGCATTTGCTGAATATTATTAGAGGTTTGGGTTGTATTGTCCGTTTGTGTTTTGCATGCTGCAAAAAACACGAAAAGAACAGTTGAAAACAAAATAAATTTTCTCATAAGTCAAAATTTTAAGTCTGGATTTATAAATATATTGTAATTGTTTTTATGCAAGTAAAGAAACTATACCTTGATCTTTGATCATAACTTCCATGAGGAAAGAACATTTTCAAAGCTTTTAATCAATGATTGGGCCAAATCACTTCGTATTTTCAAGATCCGATATAAGAAGTTTAACAGTTGTCCCCTTATTTCTCGCAGATAAAATATCAATTTGACTATCCATCTGATTTATAAGTGCACGACAAATGATCAATCCCAGACCGATACCTTTTTCTTTTTCCGTGCCGATTGTTTTAGGATGGGGAGTATCTAACCTGAAAATGTTTTCAATTACCTCATTATCCATGCCCACACCTTCATCCCTTACCAATAATTCCATTTTATTGGCTTTCCTTTCTGTGCGAACAAGAATTTTTCCTTTCGTATAAGAATACTTCAGCGCATTTGATAATACAATTCTAAAGGCATCTTCTAAAGCATTCTTAGCATTTTTGATGACTGAAGCATTTTTATTCTGGAAATCGATTACAATATTTTTTTTATTGATTTGACCAGCAAATTCAGAAATTACCTTTTCGATGACATCAGGCACTGAAAATAGGCTTATATTAAAATCATAATTTCCGAGTTCGATAGCACTCCACTGATCGATATTATTGAGAAGAGCAAAGATTTTATCATTATCATCAAGTAAAATTTTCGAGAGATTTTTTACTTCCGTCTCATCTACAGAGGGTTTATTTACTTCATCATACAGAAACCCTGTAACCCCTTTCACGCCAATAAACAGATCCCTCAGATTATTGGTAAATAATGAAAAGAACTTTGTTCTCACCAAATTCATCATCTTAATCTCTTCACGTATGGTTTTCAGTTCAAGATGTGTATCCAGGCGGGCAATCAGTTCTTCAGATTTAAAAGGTTTCACAATATAATCAACAGCGCCTGTTCTGAAACCTTTTACAATATCATTTGAGGTGGTATTGCTCGTTAGAAAAATAACGGGAATATGTTTTAGTTTTCTATCCTCTTTCAATTGACTGCAAACCTCATACCCACTCATGCCTTCCATAAATATATCCAATAATATAAGGTCGGGTTTTATCGCTTTCACCTCTTCCAGTGCTTTTTCACCTGAATTTACACTAAAAAACAGGTAATTCTTCACGAAAAGTAATCGTTCCAAAGCATGAACCACTAAAGGATCATCATCAACAATCATGATCTTATGCGGATTTTCTGAAATATTTCTTCTACTATTCATTATTTTAAAATTAAATTCGGAATTTTATTTGACCAGTAATCATTGTACCTTACCATAATTAAACGAAAATTACAAAAACATATGTTTATTAAGGGGGTCTTTGAAACAAATATATTTTATGTGTTTTTTATATTCATGAGTCGGGTCTAAAAATCCTTTGAGCGGTCGAAGATCCTTAAATAGGTTAATGATTATCTGTTAGTTAGCAATAGCAGAATCCAATATTTTACCGTATTAAACCAGACTCATCATAACAATCATCTAAAGAACATTTTTCTGATTTTAGCAATAAAGATATTCTGCTTAAACTGTTTTCTGCAGTCGTTGGCAAAAACACCATTCTTTGCCAGTTTGAAAATTGTTTTGCGCTCAAATCAAAAACTATTTGAAAAAAATAAAATCCAAAAACCTTTTCAAAGAAAAAAAAGTACAAACAGCGAATAAAAAACAAAATCAAAATTAATGAAATAAAAACATACCTTTATGGTATTAATTTTTCTGGAAACTATTTACCCTATTTTTTTGGTGAAAAACTTATTCATAAATTTAATCGGAAACATCTTAATCATAAAGTATATTTATGATCTTAATTTATTTTATCCGAGGAGATCCACCATAAGATCACTGGAAATTAAGTAGAATTACGGTATAAAAGATATAGAAAAATCAGTACATTTGTTATGAGAAAAATCCCATAATCATACCAGGGTTTTAAAGTACAATTTCCAGAAAATCAATTTTAATTACAAAAAAGAAAAAGTCATGAAATTCTTTATCAGTTTAATTTTCGGACTTGGATTATTATTTTTCATACCTTTTGAAGCAGAAAGTCAATCGCGATCACCAGTTCAGGATCGCCGACCATCCGTTCGCCCACCATCAAGAAGTCAACCACCAGGAGGCACACGCCGCCCAATACGCCAATCGCTCCGCAGTCAGGCATTGGGGCAATATGGATGGGAAGTGGGTGGCAACATAGGAACATCGCTTTCTCTTACAGAGGTTAGTGGTACCAATGTTGATCAAAAACCGTCTTTCCTCAATTCGCAGTGGAGCGCAACAAGGCTAAATCTTGGAGGGTTTGGAAGATACAGATTTAATGAACTTTTAGCTGTGAGAGGGTCTATCAATTATGGAAGGCTTGCTGGTGCCGACTCACTGGCTGCAGGAAGAGAACGAAATTTTGCCTTTACCAATAATATCTTTGAACTTGGTGTTGTGGGTGAAGTTTATGCTCCCAAATCGAGTCCAAACTTCCCCTTAGACTTTTACGGATTCTTAGGTATTGCCGGATTTTACCATAACCCTCAATTGCAGGTACCCGATCCCATTCCCAACGATTTTTCACTAGATACTTACAGCAACATACAAGCAGCCATCCCTGTGGGCATTGGCGTTAACTACATGCTTGCCAATGGAATTAAAGTAGGTTACGAAGTAGGTTACAGGAAACTTTTTACAGACTACCTGGATGGTTTTACACGCCCCTACAGTCAGGGTAATGATTCCTATTATTTTACCTCTGTAAAAATAACCTATCCATTGCAAAGTACAGGATCAAGGATTCGATTCTAGAAATGTGATTAATAACAGACTTCATTATTAATGAAACTTACTCATAAAAATGAACAAACCACAACTATACAATAAAAGTTGTGGTTTGTTGTTTTAAGTGTAATGCAAATTCTTAATAATCAGTCTTTGCAAGAAAACGCCAAATTATTCATATATTGTTTTTTTTAATAGATATTCATGAGATCGCTTCGCTAAGTTCTGCGTTATTCTCGTTTTTGAACCGAGCCATGACAATAAATATTGACACACACGCGGATGATTAGATTTCGAAGCATGGACAAAAATACAAAACAGTATTTTGGCGAGCTCCCCCGTAAGAAAAGAACGGGGCAGGCATCTGACCGAATTAATCAAATTATAAACAGATGAACCGAGCCATGACAAAGTTT
>CAZPVB010000133.1:0-11093 GCA_964589855.1 uncultured Bacteroidales bacterium | reverse complement strand
GATGAAATCAGTTTCTTTATGGACAAGACAATTCCAATCTGTTGTTGACAATGGCCGAAATCACAGTGTAGTTATCGATCTTCCGGAAGCCAAGGGAGGTATAAACAGTGGTCCTACCGCACTGGAAATTTGTGTGATGAGTTTTAGCGGATGTGTGGGGACAATTTTTGCTATGGTTGCCAAAAAAATGCACCTTGATTTTGAAAAGATGGAAGTAGAAATGGATGCCAGCCAGAAAGAAGGGGCAGGAACCATTACCGATGTACATTTCCTGCTAAAGATCAAAACCACCCATACAAAAGAAAAAGTGGATAAGGCCATAGAACACACACTAAATACCTGCCCCGTAGGTTTGCTTTTCCGTCAGGCAGGGGTATCTATCAATTATGATATTGAGATGATGTAGTTTTCCTCTAAAGGATTATATACCTGTTCAATGTCTTGGTCTGATTATGCTTTGTGTATGTTTACCTTGCCTGAATGAATTTTGAATGAACCAGCATTGGTTTCATTTTTCTGGTAAATAATCATTAAATTTGAGTAAAGTAATTTATATAAATAATCAATATGTTTGAAAAAATAAATCTGCCCGATGTTAAAAATATCATTGCCATCGCTTCGGGCAAAGGTGGTGTGGGCAAATCAACGGTTGCCTCTAATCTGGCTGTGGCACTGGCACAAAAAGGATATAAAACTGCTCTGGTAGATGCCGATATTTACGGGCCTTCTGCTCCGCGCATGTTTGGTCTGGAGAATGAAAAACCCGAAGTTACTGAGTTCAGTGGTAAGCAATTGGTTATTCCCATAGAAAAATATGGCGTGAAGATCATCTCCATTGGTTTTTTTGTTGATAAAGACAAAGGTTTGATATGGCGGGGACCTCTTGTATCTAATACGCTAACCCAGCTTTTTGAAAACACACTTTGGGAAGAGATAGATTATATGATCGTTGATTTTCCGCCCGGAACCGGAGATGTTCAATTGACAACCATTCAAAAAGTAACCCTGAAAGGGGCTCTTATCGTAACAACCCCACAGGAAATTGCCATGAACGACGCACGAAAGGCAGCTTCCATGTTTGCCAATCCGGGTTTGAATATACCCCTGTTGGGGGTTGTGGAGAACATGTCGTGGTTTACTCCTGCACCTCATCCTGATGAGAAATACTTTATTTTTGGAAAAGATGGTGGATTCCGCCTGGCAAAAGAACTCAATACCTCTTTGATCACGCAAATACCTTTGATCGGTGAACTGGGTGAAGCTGCCGAAAAGGGTCTGAATGCTTTTGAGCAAAGCAACAACCTGGTCAGGACTGCCTTTAACAGCATAGTGGATAGGGTGATCAAAGATGCAGATGCTGCAGAACGAAGATGAAAATCGGGTCTTGTTTAACAATTCTTATTGCATATTAAAACCTCTGAAGTTATTGTATTTCAGGGGTTTTATGTTAAAGGGTTCATTCATTACTGAGAATTGACCGTTTTTCATTCATGTTTTGATGAAAAATAAACAAATATTCATGAAAAATTCTTAGGTTTGTCCATCTATTAAAATGTTTCTCCTTAAAGTATAGTAAAAAACGATGCATCAGATCAATGAGTTTATCAACGCTCTTTTAAGCAATTGGGGCTTTACCAATGTAACTACCCATCCATTAAAAGCCTTTTTCTTTGTGGTGATCATTGTCATCCTGGCCATCATCGTAAACTGGATAGCCAAGTATTTGATCCTGAGGATAGTCAAGAGGTTGGTGCGAAAAAGCAAGACCCGCTGGGATGATGTATTTTTGGATAAACAGGTTTTTCAACGTTTGTCGCACTTAGCACCCGTATTGGTTATCTACCTGGTGGCGCCGGCTTTTATGGCTGAGTTTCCAATCATGGTTGATCTGGCATATCTGGCAGCCAACCTTTACCTGGTGTTTATGTTCCTGATCGTTTTTTATGCTGTGCTTGATGCTATTGGCGAGATCTATAATCAGTTTGAAATTGCCAAAACCAAACCCATTAAAGGATACCTGCAGGTTACCAAGATCATATCAGGGCTGATGGCAGTTATTTTCGCCCTTGCCATCATCCTGGATCAGTCGCCCGTTTATCTTTTTACAGGTTTGGGTGCCATCACAGCAGTGCTTTTGCTTGTTTTTCGTGATACCATTCTCAATTTTGTTGCAGGTGTGCAGGTTACTGCCAACAATATGGTGCAGATTGGCGACTGGATAGAGATGCCTAAATACGGCGCAGATGGCGATGTGATTGATATTAGCCTGAACACAGTTCTTATCAGGAATTTTGATCGCACACTCACCACCATCCCTACCTATGCCATGGTATCAGATTCCTTTAAAAACTGGAGGGGAATGGTTCAAACCGGTGGAAGACGGATCATGAGAAATATAAATATTGATATCAATACTATAAGAGGATGTGATGAAGAGATGCTGGAACGGTTCTCGAAAGTTTTACTTCTGAAAGATTATATTGTAAAACGAAAAGCAGAAATTGAAGCTCACAACAAAAAATACGATCTCGATCCCGAAAATCCTTTGAACGGAAGACGGATGACGAATATTGGTGTTCTGAGAGCTTATATTACTCATTATCTGCAAAGGCACCCCAGCATACATAAAGAACTTACGTGTATGGTCAGACAACTGCAGCCTGAAGAAAAAGGCGTACCTTTGCAGATCTATGCTTTTACCAATGATATCAACTGGGTAAACTATGAAGGCATTCAGGCAGATATTTTTGATCATATACTTTCGGTAGTACCCCAGTTTGATCTGAAGATATTCCAACTACCCTCCCAGATTCAGTTATCCGTTAATCCACCAAAATAATTCTTTTGAGCAATTATTATCAGATACTTGGGATACAAAGAGATGCATCATACGATGAGGTAAGGCGAGCTTTTCGGCAGAAGGCAAAAACCATGCATCCTGATGTAAACTCCAGTAAATCGGCGCACGATAATTTCCAAAAGATTAATGAAGCATACCAGGTACTCAGGGATGAGGTGAAAAGAAAAGATTACGATGCCCGTTTGAGAACCGGGAACTTCACTGCCAAAGTGTATTACCGACCTGCCCAATCTCCATCTTCTGCGTCATCGCCAAAGAAAAAAACCTATAAAAATTATCGAACCCGAAGATATAAGAGGAATTATAAAAAGGAAGAACCCGCAAAGTGGGAGAAAGTATCGGATTTCTTACTGTTTCTTACTTTGGCCTTTGCCGGATTATTTGCATTGGCAAATGGTTTCTACCGGCTTGCCATCAAACCTCTGCCAAATCACGACCCTTGGCCAGGTTTTATCGGAGGCATTTTCTTTTCCTCCATCCTCATTTATTTCTGGATCATGAAAAACAAAGCGTACAAAGAGTAATCCTATTTACCCTGCCATATCTTCCATGCTCTTTCTGCCTGCTGTTGTAGCATATAAAGACCGTTTACAACTTTTGCCCCTGCTTTTTTCCCGTTCTGCATAAACGCTGTTTCGGCCGGATTGTATATCAGATCGATAAATACATGGTCTGGAGATGCAGTATGATAAGGTATAGACGGTTTTTCTTCCGTGTTGGGATGCATGCCCAGTGGTGTTGTGTTTACCACCAGTTGAAAATCTCTCAGGGTAATCTTTTCAAGCGCGGCATAACTGATACTGTTTTTTTTGTTTGTCTTTCTCGAAACAAAAACAACTTCACAACCCCGTTTTTTCAAAACCCATTCTACCGCTTTCGATGCTCCACCTGTTCCCAGGACAAGCGTTTTGATATCACGGGGTATTTGATGCTTGTCGAGTGTTTTGGCAAAACCGTAAACATCCGTATTGTGCCCGGTCTTGTATATTTGATCTCCCTTCCGGTGTATTTGAATAGTGTTTACAGCCGATATTTCCCTTGCCGTATCCGATAAATCATCCAGAAAAGGGATAATCTGTTCTTTGTAAGGGATGGTCACGTTAAGACCTTCCAAAGTGGGATGCTCCTTCAGGAGGATTTCAAACTGATCAATGCTTTCGATGGGGAATGCACGATATTCCCATTGAGTGATTTTTTCTTGTAAAAACTTCTCCCTGAAATAGTTTTCAGAGAAAGAGTGGGAGAGGGGATAACCGATCAGACCCAGTAAGCGCTTCATCTTTTAAATTTTTGGTTTACTTTTTTGCTTTTGGAATGCAATGACATCAAAAATAAAAATGATCAGAAAACCCACGACTGCGGAAAGCAGGGCATATCCGAGTAAATGGTCATTCCCTGTAATATCCTGATATACAAAAGGTGAGATGCTTTTTTCCGTTAGCGGAACCATTTCTCCCAAACTGTCAGTTTGGTAAGCGGTAATCTCTTTCCAGGGCCATAACTTGTTGAGTGATCCCAGCATAAACCCGGTAAGTACCGCCATGGTTACATCCGGGAATTTTTTAAAGAGCCATGAGATGAGGTTAGAAAAACTGATAATACCTACTATACAACCTGCTATAAAGATTCCTATAATGTCAATGTTCAGGTCTTTTACAGCATTCAGGATATATTCGTATTTGCCCAGCAAAAGCAGTATAAAACTACCCGAGATGCCAGGCAGAATCATGGCAATGATGGCAATGCTTCCTGAAAGAAAGACAAACCACCAGGTCTGGGGTGAAGTGGCAGGTGTGGCCAGGGTGATCCAGGCAGCAATGACTGCACCTGCTATGAGGGATAAAATCGTAGTTATTTTCCACTTGTCTATTTTTCTTCCCACATGCAGGGTGGATGCTACAATTAGTCCGAAGAAAAAAGCCCAAACCAGTTTTGGATGGACTTGCAGTAACCAGCTAATAACGCGTGCCAGAGAAAGGATGCTGATAAAAATACCGGCAAATACAGCCACAAGAAAGTTTCCGTTGATATGTTTCCACGCGGCGGGTATTCCGGAGGAAAACAAAACGGAAAAGAATTGCCGGTTCACCGATTTGATACTATTGATCAGTTCTTCATAAATACCGGTGATAAAGGCGATTGTACCTCCCGAAACACCCGGGATAAGATCTGCCGCGCCCATTGCCATTCCTCTGAATACCAGAAAAATGTATTGCTTTATCAATCGTGGATGCATGGATTCATCATATTTTTACCAGAAGGTGTGGTTTTACCCTGTGAAAATTGGTTTGTTTAAAATCAATCTATAAAAATTCTCAGACCAGATGCATTCCAGCGTTGCTGAAAATTTTTTTCTGGGATGCTGGTTTCTGATATGGTTATTTGCCTGTTATTGTTTAAAAGTAGGTTTTATACCAGTTTTTTATGGTGAAATTCTTCGGGTAGTACATCAAAAAAGGTATCTCCCCTCAGTCCCAGTCTGAGTGTTTCCAGTGGGATAATATCGTTGGGTGCTATATTTCCAAGATTTACGTGGCTGTTGAGTAACTTGATAAACCATACCTGCTGGGGTTTCAGAGGTGCTTCCCAAATGATTTTTTCTGCCGGAACATGTTTGAGTATATCATGAATAAGGGTAGCATCAGCTGATCCTGATTTGTCATAAATACCCACATTCCCGCTTTCGCGTGCTTCCGCAATAACGAAACTGCTGCCTGCTTCAAGTTCTTTCTCCATATGACCGAACCAAACGTCGTTTGCTGTAACCACTGCCGCATCCTTGGCGCCTACTTCGCTTAAAACAGTACGTTCTTTTGCAAACATGGAGATATATTTCAGTTTTTCTTCATGCTCAACAAGCATACTTCCATCAGATATTTCCACTGCATCCAAACCCAGTTTGTCGATCCACTGCTGATAAAAATCTATACTGTTTCTTACCAGACAAGCTTCAAAAAGTGTACCGCCCACAAATACTTTTATATCTGCCTGCTGATATAGTTTAACTTTTTCTTTTACTTTGTTGCTTACCATAGAGGTACCAAACCCCAGTTTGGCAAAATCGATCAGGTGTCCTGAAACATCAATGATTTGCTCGGCATTTTGTAAGCTTAACCCTTTGTCCATCATCATGTTTATTC
The DNA here is from genome assembly GCA_964589855.1 of uncultured Bacteroidales bacterium. Taxonomy (GTDB): domain Bacteria; phylum Bacteroidota; class Bacteroidia; order Bacteroidales; family UBA7960; genus SKVR01. The sequence goes on along the minus strand of CAZPVB010000133.1, from coordinate 5,093 downwards.
CTTTTTGACGAGGTTTATCGTCTCTTTGGGGTAAGTGCGGTAAGGTCATAATTTTTTGCTGATTGTTTATGGTGGTTTATAAATTGAAATGAAAATTAATTTCTGCTGGTCGGTGGTTTTTTTACTCAGGGAAATAAAAAAAATCAATGAGTGTCATCACTTCATCTATTTTTGCCAGTTCGGGATGTTGCTCCAGTATAATACTGTGGTATTCATGATTCATGACCAGGGCTTCCTGTATGTAATACGAACCTTGTTTGTTTTTCCCCTGCAGGTATAACAAAGCGGCCATTTTATAGTAGAGCGAATGGGTTTTTCCAATTTGGTCGATAGCCTGAAAAACGACAGCGGATGCTTCATCATATTTTTCATCTGTTGCAAGGGCATCAGCATAATCTAACCGGAGAGATTCTTCATCGGGGCTCGATTCAATTGCTCTTTCATAAAAAGCTGCCCCTTCGTTGGGTTTGTCCAGATCAAAATAAACGTCGGCTATGATACTTAAATAAGCGGTGTTTTCCGGTTCCTGCTCAATGGCTTTGTGAAGGTAGTGCAGCGCTATTTTGTTATTTCCCAGTTCGTGCTCGCATACCCCTAATCCAATCCATGCATCGGTGATATCGCCATTCATCCGCGTTGCTTTCTGGTAATGACCGATGGCGCGTTCGTAATCTTCCAGTTTTTCATAGCATTCACCAATATAGTACCATTTCATGGCATCGCCCTCATCATTATCCAGCGATTTTTCATAAGCATCAATGGCGGGCAGAAAATCACTTTTCAAACTATGGGTATATCCTACATAAAACCAGGTGATTTTGTGTTCGGGTTCAATAGCCAGTACATAGTCAAATGCTTCTAATGCTTTGTCGTACTTCTCACCATTTATAAACGAAACGCCCAGATTAAACCATGCTTCAATAGAGTAGGGATGGCGGTCAAGCAATTTCTGGAAAAAACTAATACTTTCCTGGGTAAGTGAGAGTACATCAAAACAATAGGCTGCTTCATATATGGCCAGATCGTTTTCGGGGTTTAGGTCCAGGGCTTTGGTAAGGTATTCCAGTGTTTTGTTGAAATTACCCATATTTTCGTATTCAAAGGCAATGTTGCAATACACATAATCAGGTTCATCTGAGTTGTGCACGGCTTTATTGTACTCCTCTATGGCCAATTCATATTTACCCATCTGAGAATAGATCGCACCTTTGGTGAGAAAAATATCTTCATTGTTGGGTTCCAGTGCCTCTACTTCTGATAAAATATCCAGTGCCTTGTTCTCAGAACTGGTGTGGGCCAAAAACTGTGCGTTTTTCAATAGAAGAGCAACTGAATCCGGGTGAACTTTCAGGGCATATTCATTGATTTGCATGGCTTCTTCAAACAAACCCTGCAATGCATAATAGTCAATGATCTCCTCAAAATCTTCCACATCAAAGTATATAGGGGAATTTTGGCTTTTGAGTTTCTCGAAGCGCTCAACCTGCCAGGGAATTTCGTTATGATCGTTTAGTTGGATGCTCATTAAAAAAAATATTTTTAGTGTCAAATACCTGGTTGTATGTAAATGCAAGTCAAAAAGCAGGCCACCTATCTGACTTTGCAAAGTTACTAAAAATTTACGCTCTTTGCACCATGGCAATTTCTTGAAAATACCAACAGAAAAATATATTAAATGTAGGAAAAAAATATGCCTCTGCTGCATGATGATGGGATGAATTTTTCAACCAATTGTTAACAATTGGAACAACCCTTGAGACCATGACCTTATGGTATTTGTTAAAATCCATTATATCAAATGCTAAGTATGTTTAGTCTATATTTTAAGGATTGGCAAAAGTTTGTGATAAAACAAATATTAATGATAATTTTGCACAAAATTAAAAACGAGTTAAGATGTTTGACAATTTAACGGACAGGTTAGATAAGGCCTTTAAACTTTTAAAAGGACAGGGGCATATTACAGAGATCAATGTTGCGGAAACATTGAAGGATGTTAGAAAAGCGCTGCTCGATGCAGACGTAAGCTATAAGATATCTAAAAACTTTACCGAAACGGTAAAGGAAAAGGCTTTGGGACAGAATGTACTTACCAGTGTTTCCCCGGGTCAACTTATGGTAAAGATCATGCACGAGGAGCTCACCTCGCTGATGGGCGGAGAACATGAGGAGATCAATATAAAAGGAAAACCTGCCATTGTTCTGATCTCAGGATTACAGGGTAGTGGTAAAACAACCCTCACTGCCAAACTGGCATATCACCTCAAAAACAAAAGGTCTAAAAAGATACTGCTGGTAGCAGGTGATGTTTATCGTCCTGCTGCCATCGATCAGTTAAAAGTCCTGGGAGAGCAGGCAGGTGTGGAAGTATTTACCGAGGAGGGATCAAAAGATCCGGTGGGTATTGCCAAAAAAGCGGTCAACCATGCCAAAACAATGGGACACGATGTGGTGATCGTGGATACCGCTGGTCGTTTGGCCATTGATGAGCAGATGATGAACGAGATCTCTTCCCTTAAAAAAGAACTCAATCCTCAGGAAACACTGTTTGTGGTAGATGCCATGACAGGGCAGGATGCAGTGAATACAGCCAAAACGTTTAACGATCGACTTGATTATGATGGTGTAGTGCTCACCAAACTTGATGGAGATACCCGCGGAGGTGCCGCCCTTACCATACGTTCGGTGGTTGAAAAACCCATCAAATTTGTGGGTATTGGTGAAAAAATTGATGCCCTCGACCTTTTCTATCCCAAAAGAATGGCCGACAGAATACTGGGAATGGGTGATATTGTCTCTTTGGTTGAAAAAGCACAGGAACAGTTTGATCAGGAAGAAGCCCGAAAACTACAAAAGAAAATTGCTAAAAATCAGTTTAATTTTGATGATTTTCTCAAACAACTTCAACAGATCAAAAAAATGGGTAATGTAAAAGACCTGGTGGGTATGATCCCGGGTATGGGAAAAGCCATGAAAGATGTTGATCTTGATGATGATGCCTTCAAAGGAATTGAAGCCATCATTTATTCCATGACCCCCCAGGAGCGTCAAAATCCCTCTCTTTTAAATGGTACCCGCCGAAAAAGAATTGCAGATGGAAGTGGAAACGATATTCAGGAAGTAAACAAGCTGATCAAACAATTTGCTGATACACGGAAAATGATGAAGATGATGTCGGGTGGAGGTGGAAAACTCCAAAACATGATGAAAGGAATGCAGGGCATGAGAAAATAAGACCAATGGTTTAGTTAGATGTTCGTTGCATACATCTTTTTGGCAGGAGTAAATGCATGTGAACCGAACCATGACAACCTTACTGACACACACGCGGATTATTATAATTTCTCAGCAAGAAAAAAAAGCAATACGGGTATTTTGGTGAGCTCCCCCGTAAGAAAAGAACGGGGCAGGCATCTGACCTATTTAATCAAATTATGAACAGATGAACCGAATAGATGGAAAAGCGATTGCTGCCGAACTAAGAAGTGAAATAGCGGCAGAGGTAAAAAAAATGACAGATGCCGATGAGCGTCCGCCGCATTTGGCAGCTTTATTGGTTGGAGCCGATCCGGCAAGTGAAACCTATGTAAACAGCAAAGCCAAAGCTTGCAAAGAAGTAGGTTTCGACTCTTCTGTTTACAAAATGGGAGAAGAGGTATCTGAAAAAGAATTGCTTGAAACAGTGGAATTTCTGAATAACGACCCTGAAATTGATGGATTTATTGTACAACTACCCCTGCCGTCGCATATCAACGAGCAAAAAGTTATCCAATCTATTGACCCCCGCAAGGATGTAGACGGTTTTCATCCGGAAAATGTTGGCAGGATGACCATTGGATTGCCGGCTTATGTGTCGGCCACTCCGCAGGGGATTATGGACCTGATTGCAAAGTCAGGCATAGAAACCAGAGGAAAACATTGCGTGGTGCTGGGCAGAAGTAATATTGTGGGGCGACCCATCAGTATTCTGATGTCGCAAACATCGGAACCCGGAAATGCAACGGTAACCGTTTGTCATAGTCGCACTGTTGATCTGGCAAAGATTACCCGGCAGGCAGATATACTGATTGTAGCCATTGGTAAAGAAGGATTCGTACTGCCGGAAATGGTAAAACAGGATGCGGTGGTTATTGATGTTGGCATACACCGTGTCCGTTCCGAAAAAACCAAATCAGGATTTAAACTGCGTGGAGATGTGGATTTTGAATCCGTATCACCCAAAACTTCTTACATAACCCCCGTACCTGGAGGTGTTGGCCCCATGACCATTGTATCCTTACTGAAAAATACCCTCAAAGCACGAAAAAACGAAATTTATCCCCGCACTTGAATTCCTGTAAACCCAACGGATTAAATGCATTGCAGAAGCAGCAATTAGATAAGGGCGAAATTCTGCCTGTGATGGAAATGTTCTATTCTATCCAGGGAGAAGGTTTTAATACCGGAAAAGCTGCCTTTTTCATTCGTATCGGTGGATGCGATGTTGGATGCCACTGGTGCGATGTAAAAGAATCATGGGATGCCCGCTTACATCCTCTCACCCCTGTGCAAAAAATCGTGGAAGAAGCGAAGAAATATCCTGCAAAAGCAGTGGTGATAACGGGTGGCGAGCCGCTTCTTTATAACCTGGATGCTTTGTGCCAAAGGTTGAAGGCAATATCCATCAGCATTTTCCTTGAAACCTCCGGTACATATTCTCTCACCGGAATTTTTGACTGGATATGCGTATCTCCCAAATCTCAGTTACCACCTACCAAAGAGATGTTGCAACTCGCAGATGAACTTAAGATCATCATTCATGAAGAAAATGATTTTGATTTTGCGCTAACCTCACTTCCTTTTGTCAAAGATAAATGTCTGTTGTACTTACAGCCTGAGTGGAGCCGTCATGAATCGATGCTTCCCCTGATCACTGATTTTGTGATGCAAAACCCCCGCTGGATGGTTTCACTGCAAAGTCATAAGTACATGAAGATCCCTTAATCCATAGTCAGGGAATCGTTTGGGTAATTTGTGGATAATATCCTTTTGGGAGTAGATTTATTTAATAATGCAGATTCCATAGAAATAAAATTTGCTTGCATCATATCCAA
>CAZPVB010000132.1:0-11126 GCA_964589855.1 uncultured Bacteroidales bacterium | reverse complement strand
TTCTTATCAAACTCCACGATCTCCATATCTCTTATCTGATCGCCATCGATGATGAAACGCAGGATACTGATTGTTTTATGGAAACCTTGTTTGCCGGCGGCACCGGGATTCAGGTGCAGGCAATTGTATTGTTTATCGTAGATCACTTTCAGGATATGGGAATGACCGCTGATAAATAATTTGGGTGGCTTTGTTTGCATGATCTGCTTTATATCCGGATTGTACCGTCTTGGGTATCCGCCAATGTGCTTCATTAAAACATCCACTCCCTCGCATTGGAAACTTAGCACTTCCGGGTATTCTGCCCTGATATCGTGCCCGTCAATATTGCCGTAAACGCCTCTCAGCGGTTTTAATTCCCTTAGTTTTTGCACCATCTCGTAATTGCCAAAATCACCTGCATGCCATATCTCATCGCACTTTTCAAAAATCCTGGGTAGTTCAGGATGGAAATAACTGTGGGTATCGGAAATTAGTCCTATTCGTTTCAAAATGAGTATTTTTTTAATAAACCGTGGTTAGTATGTTGTTGATCAGTTTGCTAATCTCCTCTGCCCTTGTCAGCACCATCATGTGCGAACCATCTTTTATAAGATAATCATATTTCACGTTTCTTACAGGGATGGTATGATCGTTATCACCATGGATGTGAATGATCTCATGGGTAGTTTCGGTTCGTTCCCAGTTGATGATCATTTCGATGGTATTGCGCAGAAAGAGCGGGTCTTTATCATGCAACATGCTCACAAACACCTCTTTGTTGTTATTACGGTCGGGTTCTACGATGGGTTGCAGGATTTTTGCTCCCATTTTTGCCATTGCAGGACTTACCAGACTGTAAAGCGGAAATTGTTTCTGGAAACGATATCGCAGGGGTAGTTCGTTGCGTGATTTTGCGGATGATATGATGATGGTTTTCTCAGGCGCAAGAACTTCATTGATTTCCACTGCCACCATGCCGCCCAGCGAGACACCAATCAACACGAATGGTTTTGTAACATCAATTTGCAGTGCCAGCATGCGTGCATATTCAGGGAGCGTTGTCCCTTTTACCGGCACCACATGTTCAATGCACCTCACCTCAAACCGGTCATCCGGCTGAAGATCCTTAAATATACGGCAATCTGCTCCCTGCCCGGGAATCAAATAAATAATGGTATCTGATTTCATGGCATCCGCTTTTGATGTAATGAATATCAATACAACTAAAATGGAACATACCCAGGGTTTCATTGTTTTTTGGGTGCAAATTTCGCTAAAAAACAGCAATCCTGCCATCAAAGTATTTCATTGAAGGCAGGATTGATAATTAGTGCCTGCAAGAAAACGCCAGGTGCTGCGTTGGAATTGTCTTCAAAACAGTCATCTACGAAAAGTAAACTCCTGTTTTTCATCTATCGCCCGCCTTGCACTCGTGGTTTTTTTATAAAGCATTGGGAAAACCATGGTTTTTATTGCTTGCACTAATCAATAAGTTACTTAACTTTTCAATGAAATCTTTCCTTTCTTTCACAAACACTTTCTGGTTACTTCCATCATAATCACTCTTCTTACCCAGGCAAATAAGGCTGATCAAACCGGCATTTGAAGGCATTATGTTTTTTCAGATTCATATCCCAATAGTAGTTAATCAGTCCTGATATGATCATCAATTTCACCCATAATAAACGCAACCTGCCCAGGCGGTAAGGTTTAGAGAGCTTTTTAACGATCTTCGGATCAAACATTTCTTCTCTTGCAAAGTAATATCCCAATTGGGAGAAATTTCGGTAAATTTTTTTGGTCATAGAGGGAGGCATGATCTGGATACCTTCCACACCTCCTTTGATTACTGTTCCCAGGTATTGGCAACCAATCCTTTGGGTAAAACGCTGCAGGTATTTTGCTATAAACGTAGAATGGATTGATTCAGGAAAACCGGATTGTACAATAAAACCAACCTTTTTAGTAGTTTCTGTTTGCGGCAAAAGTGCAATTTTTTCAAAAAAATCCTTCACCACCCCAGGCATTGCATCGGTATAAAGCGGAAAGATGAAAACAACGATTTGAGCGTTGTGGAAAAGCTCAAGATTGTCCTTTTCTTTCTCTCTGCTTGCTAAATAAGCAAGGCAGGTACTGGATATGACATGTTTTCTGAAACCATGAAGAAAGTGCTCAGCAAGAAGGGTAGAGTTGCTTTTGCTTTTGCGTGGTGAACCATTAAAAATTGTCAATAGCATATTTGATGTCCTCCATTTTAATTAGATCTGTTGTCCATACATTTTTTAGTTCAGAATGAAAATTGATGGCAAACCTGTTGTAAATATCATGCACAATTTCAATATCCTCTGCGGTTGTATCAGATTCATCCTGAATGAGAAGCGAAAGTAAAGGGTACTTTGGATACCTTTTTCGGTGGTGGATTTCGCCATTTCTTATTTCCATATAGGGATGCAAAAGCGGAATCATTCTGTCCTGCAGGGTTTTTAAAAGTGCTGAGGTAAACCCCACCCGCAAAGGGGAAGCGAATATCACCAGATCTGAAGATAAAACAGGTTGGTAAACCATTGAAACATCATCTTTTATGACGCAAACACCGGGTGTTTTCCACCAACATGCCCAGCATCCGGTGCATTGCCTTATTTCCATGTTTCTCAGTTCGAAGTACCACACCTGATGATCAGTGCGTAGCATATCAGCCAGTGATGAAACGCTACCAGAAAACCCACTTTCATGCTGGTCGGGATCGCCATTGATAATTGTTATATTCATAAGAAATAAGGTTTAAAATAATAACCGGGTTGAAAGCGAAATATCTTCATAAAGTTTTATAATTGGCGGTTTGGTAAACGTTTCGCACTAAACCATAAAAAACAGGGAAGCATGCATACCGAAGAAAATTAAAACCTGATTCTCCATTGGGGTATGACCATAGTTCCCAGCTGGTAATTGAAGAATTCTTCACCGTTTTCTCTGTTGAAACCGGTATTGAAAATGTTCTGATTGTTGAAAAGGTTGGTGATTTCCAACATCCATTCCTGTGTTATGGCGCCTGTGTTCATTTTAAAACCAATGCTTAAATCGGCCCGAAAATAGTCTCTGTACCTTTCTGCAAAAGCATTTGTATGATCAAAAACCTGGTTGTAAAGATCTGTATCGGGGTTATACACCGTGTTGAATGGAACGAAACGTTGTCCGCCGGCATAGGTTGTTTTGATGTTGATATCGATCACCGATTTTCGTTTTGGGTTCTCTCCTACTTTCCATTCATAGCCTGCCAGCAGGTTTCCGATGTAATTGTTGTTAAAGGTGGTATTTCTCCACTTGTTGTCAGACCCACGGTATTTCGAATCAAATACAGATGCAGTAAACAGGTAGTAAAACCCCTGATGGAAGAATCTTTCGAGTGTTAATTCTACCCCAATATTTTTCCCTGAACCTTCATTTACAAGGGTATCGGTTGTAAACACTCCAAAATTGGCACCTTGGTTGAGCATTGAATAACTGTCCTGTTCATTGCCATTAACCGGGACATCAAAAAGCCTCTGATAGTAGGTTTCAATCTTCATGCGTGTATGAGGGTTGAATCTAAAATCGTATCCCAACACATAATGATCACTTTTGAGCATTTCGAGATTGATGTTGGGTTTAACATATTGACTACCTGTGTATGACTGGGTATGATAAATATTTACGGGCAGTATCTGACTGTGTCTGCCTGCGCCAAAACTCAGTCTGTGCCTGTTGCTCAAGTCGTACGAAAGCCCCAGTCGTGGTTCAAGGGAGTAAGTATCGTTCATTAGAAAGTGTTGGTAATGCAATCCGGCATTGATCTCCAGTGCTTCGTTGGGTTTAAACTGCCAGTGCGTAAAAGGTTGCAACAACCAACCACTTCCTTCCATATCGCGCAGCGTAACCATTTGGCTAAAACGATGAGAGTAAGCGCTGTCTGAAAGATATAACATACGGTTAGAGATGTTCATCCCCGCTTTGAGCAAATTTTTTCGATTGATCTTGGCATTCAGACTAAAAACACCAGATAATCTATTCTCTGAATAGTCGTTTCCATAAATATTAAAATTGGTGTATTCGGGTAATACAATGCTATCGAGTTGCGTAAAATTATTCCTGTAACTATAGGCAACTGTTGAGCGCACATAAATATCTTTTGTAAGACTGACCAGGTGATTAAGTCCTGTAACGATCATATTGGCACCGTTGATAAGATCGGTACCTTCACCGGTATAATAATCGGTTGTTTCCATGTCTTCCCTGTTGCTGTTCAGCAATTCTATCCGGCTTCTTCCACCCAATCCAAACAAGGAGAAACTGCCGGCAGATGTCGCAGGAAGATTGATCTTAAAGGACATATCGCTGTATTGTGGAACACCGGAGGTTCCGAAATTCATACCCAACCTGTCAAAAACCTCCATGGTACTATACCTGAGGTTGGTCAGGTATGAGCCTTTATTATCTTTCATAAAAGGTCCTTCCGCACCCAGTTCAAAACCATTAAACCCAACCTGTCCGAGAAATTCATGGTTGTGATTGTTGCCGTTGCGCATGCGTAAATCAAAAACACTGGCAAAAGCATTCCCGTATTCAGCAGGAAAGGCACCAGAAAGAAAGTCGGAATCGGCAAGCAGGTTGTTGTTGAGCATATTTACGGGTCCGCCGCTTGAGCCAAATGCCGCCCAATGATTCGGACTGGGAATATCAACTCCCTCCAGGCGCCATGATAAGCCCGAAGGACTATTTCCCCTGACCACTATGTCGTTTCTTGAATCGTTCAACCCTACCACACCGGCATAGTTTGATGCCATACGGGCCACATCGTTTCTCGAACCTGCAAACCTTTCGGTCTCTTCAACGGTAAATCCACGGGCACTGATACTTGTAAGTTGATTGATACTACCAGCTTTGCTTTGATTGGCGCGCACGATCACTTCTTTGCCCTGTAGCAAAAATTCCTGCATTTCTATCTCAATATATGTTTCTTTGCCTGCTATATGATTGATCTCAGACAAATACACATCTTTATATCCCACATAAGATACTTTCAGATTCAAACGACCCACGGGCACATCTTTGATCTCGAAATATCCATCAACATCTGAAGAAGCACCCTTAAAAGGATCACTATCAGTCACAATGATATTGGCGCCGGGCAAGGGTTGAAGGTTACCGACATCGGTGATCCTTCCGCGTATGTTTTGGGTAATTTCCGCAGCATTGCCTGTGAAGAGAAGAGATAAAAAAATGATGGAAAATGCAATTGCTCTCATGATAATTTGCTTTTTAAATTTATGATTAAACTATCTGAGGACAAAAGTAGAAGTGAACAAATTCGATAAAAAATTTTACATGACGAAGGCGAAAAATAACTTCCCGAATGCGGTTTTTGATCGGTTTATAATTTTAATAAAAAACCCCGGGTTGCACCCGGGGTCTGAAAGAATAAGGTCAGAAAACAACTCCTGAGACAGGATTCAATATCAGCGCTTTTATTATCAGAAATAGATCCTGTAGGTCATCATGGGCATGAATCCCATCTGATAGGAGGTATCGATCTGATTGGTCTTACTGTTCCAGCTTTGCGTGAAAACATTTTGATGATTGGTCAGGTTTTGCAGTTCAAGCGCCCATTCCTGGTTGATATGGTTACCGTTGAGGCGATAAGTAACCCGGGTATTCAGGCGAAAGTAATCGTCTAAACGTTTCTCAAAAGCATTTTCCCAATCATAGCGGGTGAAATTATCCTCCATGGAGGCATCCACATCAATGGGCAAATATCTGCTGCCACCAGCATAGACCGCTTTAATATCCACAGACAGTAGCGAGCGGTCGCCGGCTTTCCATTCATAACCAGTAAGGGCATTGAAAATGTAGTTGTTGTTGAATGCCGAATTGCGCCAAACCTCATCATATCCCTGGTATTCTGAATCGAAGACAGATGCCGTAAAAAGGTAATAAAATCCATTGGTGAGAAACTTTTCAAGCGTAAGTTCCATTCCGTAGTTTCTTCCTTTGCCGGAATTGACCATGTTGCTGTAGGAACGAAAACCATATCCCCCACCCTGATTCAACAGCGAGAATTCCGGACGTTGCCTTGCCACAGGAGCATCATAGAGGTATTGAAAGTAAGCTTCAGTTTTTAAGCGATGATTCTCACCCAGCATTTGTTCATAACCCACTACAAAATGTGCACTGCGTGTAAGATCCAGATCCCTTTCGGTATGCTCGTATCGCATGTTCATGGTATCTACCAGCATTTGTGAGAAATACACGGCACGCATCTGCATCTGGCTGTGCATGCCGGCACCCAGACTAAAACTTTTCCCAGGAACAAACTCATACTTCATCGAAAATCTGGGTTCAACAGCATGGCTATTGTTCAGGAAAAGAATAGAAGATTGCAGACCTGTTGTTATTTGTAATTCATCAGAGAACCGGTGCTTCCATTCAGCAAAAGCACGGGCAAAACTCATATTGCCGGTATTGTTAAGATAATGGCGGTATCGATCCAGGTCGTTCAGGAACTCTTGTCCAACGAAGTGAACATCATAAAAATCGAACAGGATTCCGGTGTTGAGATAGTTTTTAGAATTGAACCTTTTGGAAAATTTGGATGAAACCGTGTATTTCACTTCAGAAAGTGTTTCCAGTATTTCAGGCTGCCCGGTAGAACTGTCGAGGTCGTAAATGGTTGCGGTACCTTCGATACCTGATGTGGCAACCGTGTTGGTAAACCAAGTATTTTCATCCAGGTAAAGCAGATGACTTACACCTATCACACCCATTTTGTTGCCATAGTAAAGATCGGTGCCACTGAACCCCAGGTCTGCTTCTTCTTTCTGGCTGTCGAGCATGGCAATGCTGTTGTCACCACCCAAACCGAAAATGGTCAGTTTCCCGTTTTGAAGGGGCATATTCACTTTGAAAGAAAGATCTTTGTACTTTGGTACGGCTGATCCTGTTCCGAAATCGATCCCCAACTCATTAAAAACCTCCATGGTGCTGTAGCGGAAGTTTGCCAGGTAGGATGCCTGCGAGTTTTTGCCAAGCGGACCTTCGGCACCAGCCTCGAAACCATTAAATCCCACCTGGCCAAGAAACTCATGTTTTTGATTGTTACCATTTCTCATTTTAATGTCAAATGCTCCTGCCAAAGCATTACCATACTCAGCTGGAAAAGCCCCGGTAAAAAAGTCGGAGTTGGCCAGCAGGTTGTTGTTTAGCATACTGATAGGACCACCCGTGGAACCAATGGATCCGAAGTGATTGGGATTGGGTATTTCCACCCCTTCCAGGCGCCAGAGCAATCCTAGTGGCGAGTTTCCGCGAATAATGATATCGTTTCGCTGATCAGATGCCGAAGAAACCCCAGCAAAGTTGGCTGCCATGCGCGAAGGATCGCCCAGACTGCCGGCATAACGTTCGGTCTCGTCAATATTGAAAGAGCGGGCACTTACCATAGCCATCTCATTGACCGGTTGATCTTTTCTTACTTCTGGTCTGATCTCTACCTCGGAGAGTTGGTACACCTGCTCCTCAAGCGCCACTTTCACCACCAGTTCCTTTCCTGAGGTGAGTAGAAGGTTGGAGAGATGCTGGTTTTTATACCCCACCATGCTCACCTTTACATTGATCCTGCCCAGGGGCAGATTGTCAATCTTAAACGCACCCTGTGCATTGGTGGTTGCCCCCACCAGCGGGTCGGTATTTTCAACAATTACCGTGGCACCGGGCAGGGGTAGTCCGGAAAATGCGTCTACTATTTCGCCCCTGAAGGTCTGGATAAGTTCGTTGGCTTTGAGGGATGGATGAATAAATAGTAATACAAGTAAAATCAACGAGAATTTTGTCATCATGGATCGATTCATACAATTTGTTTTTTGGTTGCGTTTCAATTATATTGCAAACGAACCAAATAAGAATTGTACCAAACAACACACAAGATTGATTTACATGTACTTAACAAAATTTACCTATTTGTGGATGGAAGGGTATTGTTCGGAATTGTGATAAATTTGTTCGAATATGGACAATCCGAATAAAATGACAAGGTTTTCTGAATTCTTTCATTGTTTCACCAATGGAATAAAATAATGCTAATCAATAGCAGCAAGAGCAACAAGCAGTTTACATCCCATCCACATCCAACAAAACCAATCATCACCCTTTTACATCAACCAGCACATTTTCAATAGCAGCCAGTGTGCTAACCATATCAGACCGGTTTACCGAACCCATGTGTCCTACCCTGAAATATTTCCCTTTCAAATCAGGGAGCAGTCCGGGAGCGATGATGACATCCGATTTTGCCATCCTGCCCATAAATTCAGATGGTTCTATTGCTTCCGGAAAATAGATGGCAGATAATGTACTGGCAGAAGAGGATTCATTTACCGGCATCATGCGAAAGCCCAAATCCCTTAGTTTTTGACGGAACTCTTTCGCCAGAAGGGCATGCCGGGCAACTCTTTTTTCCATCCCTTCTTCAAGGATCATTTTCAAACTAACCTCCAAAGCTGCCACAAGGTTGACGGCAGGGGTGCCAAAATACGAAGGACGTCCCTCTTCATACGCCTGCATAATGGGTAACCAATGTATCCAGTCGCAATAGTAGTTTGCTACGGGTGTTTTCCTGTTTCTCCATGCATCCATGGCTTTGGGAGAAGCAACAAGCAATGCCAGCCCGGGTGGTACACCAATAGCCTTTTGCGATGCCGTGAGCGCAATATCAATTCCCCAATCCTGCTGCTGCAATTCTTCTCCGGCAACCGAGCAAACGCCATCCAGGACAGTAAGTACATTGTATTTCCTGCCCAACTCTCCCATAGGTTTTGGATCTACCCTTACCGCAGTGGAGGTATCAACATGCGTAAAGGTCATCAATTTGTAGTCATTTGCTTTCAACGACGATTCTATTGCTGAAAAATCGACTGTGTTTCCGGTTTCTGCTTTCAATATAGTAACCTCTGCGCCATAACGTTTCAGGAGTTCTGCATATCTTTCCCCGAAATAACCGGTGGAGATAACCAGTGCCTTATCTCCGGGTTCAATGAGGTTGGATCCTGCCATATCCATTGCCAGGGTGCCGGACCCTGCCATGATAAAAGGCTGTCCGTCTGCACATTCCCAAACCTGCTTCATCATCTTCAGACAGTTGCCAAAGGAAGCAATAAAATTGGGTGCTGTATGACTTGTGGTGGGAGCGCCCAGGGCACTTAAAACCTCGGGTTCAAATTCAATGGGTCCCGGAATCATTAATAACTTTCTGCGTTTCATAATCAATTGAGATGTTTTTTTATAGTAATTGTTTTAGTTTCTCATCTATCTCTTCAGTGATGGGTTGCAATGGCTTACGACAAATACCACCATACATTCCTATATAATCCATGGCTGCTTTCAAGGCAGGTACGCCCCATTTTCGGGTCACAGCAGCATTAAGAGCTATGATACTGTGCTGAAGTTCGCGTGCTTTTTCAATGCTGCCTTCCTGAAAAGCCCGATAGATATCGATGCAGTGGTTGGGAGCAATATTGGCCAATGCCAAAACACCACCCACCGCGCCAATACTCAATGCAGGAAATAGAAATCCTGCCGAACCCGCCAAAACCTGGAAACCTTCTTTTGCCCTGAAAACAATATCACCCATCTTCGCAACATTCCCACCGGAATCTTTCAAACCAATGATATTGGGATGATCTGCAATGGCTAAGATATCGTCGGCAGTCATGTCTATTCCGGTATTTGCGGGCATGTTGTAAATGATCACCGGCAACTGAGATGCATCTGCCACTGTATGATAGTGCATAACCAACGAAGCATGCGTCATTTGTGCCTTGTAGTAGGAAGGATTCAACACCAAAACAGCATCTGCTGCGGCTTTGGCCGCTTCCTTGCATAAGGAAATGGTTTCATGGGTTGATTCACAACCAGTACCTGCCAACAGAAGTTTTTCCCGGGGAATGGCTTCGCGGGCAGCATGCATTACCCTGATTTTTTCATCATGGGTAAGCATTACCAACTCACCATTGGAACCCAGGATGAGATACCCCCGTAAATCAAAACTGTTCAGATATTCAATATTTTGGCGAATATGCTTTTCTGAAAGGGATTCATCGGAATAGAACGATGTGGGCAAAGGCGGAAAAATACCATCAAGATGCAGCATATAAAATCAATTGAAAGGGTTTTAAAAGTGCGAAGTACGTTGTTTTAAAAATCTTTTCCAAAGATTTTTTTCTAATATCCCCTTTTTCGGTCAACAAGGTTCAGCAGCTCTTCATTCTTAAGCGCTCTGCGATAGTTTTCGATAATTTGCGGAGCTACTGATTTCGGGGTGGTTATGCTTGCCACATGAGGCGTGATGTGAATGCCAGGGTGCGACCAAAAAGGATGACCGGGAGGAAGAGGTTCCTGTGCAAAAACATCGAGATGTGCACCAGACAAATGACCTTTGTCAATCATCTCCATAAGGTCCTGATCAACAACATGAGGTCCACGCCCCAGGTTGATCACAAAAGCACCATGCGGAAGTTTTTCCAGGTTTCTTTTATTGAGTATACCTCTTGTTTCAGGCGTTAATGGCAGGAGACAGATCAGTATGTCGGGAGTACTCAGAAACTCATCCAGTTGATCGATCCCATGAAACCTTTTATATTCTTGTTGTTTCCGGGGACTTTTCCCCCAACCGGTAACAGAAACCCCTGATGAAAGTAGAAATTTTGTTACATGATCTCCAATCACACCGGTGCCCATGATGCCCGCCTTTACATCTGAAATCCTCTTATACCTGCGCTTCTTCCATGTTTTTTGATGCTGAAGATTTTGATAATAGGTAAGTCCTCTCATGTGGTTCATAACTACTGAGAGGGCAAACTCAGCGAGATCCTGCGAAAGCAAAGGATCTACAATTCTTACTACCTCAACCTGCTCTGGTATATCAGGGTCAGACATGATATGATCTACCCCGGCACCCATGGATGATATGCATTTCAGATTGGGATATTCTTTGAAAATTCCCCTGGGATGATCCCAGGCAAGCGCAAACAATACTTTTTCCTTATCCCTGACCTGATCGTAGGTTAAAATTTCTACATCGGGTGCTGCTTCTTTCAGGGCATCAATCCATGGTTTTG
>CAZPVB010000131.1:0-11383 GCA_964589855.1 uncultured Bacteroidales bacterium | reverse complement strand
AGATCAGCAGGTTGGTGGCGTGCCCCAGAAAAATGATTCCCAGCACCAGTTTAAAGATATTTCTTCGCAATAGCAAATAAATTGCAGATCCGTACAATACACCTATTAATATAGAAAATAAAAATAACATATATTTATTCCTCCATAATTGAAAACATTAATAACATAAGCATTCCGGCAACAGATAAATAAACCCCTACATCAAAAAGCAGGGGTGTTCCCAGTTTAATTTCAGCAACAGAACCTGCAAAAAGGGTTGTCCATTGCCCGGTCATGAATATTTCGCCTGGAATTACAGCAGGCAGACCACTCAGAACTGCCAATAAAAGCCCTGTGGCAGTGAGGTCAATAGGGTTGATAATGATTGAATTCCTTGTTTTTTCAACGCCAAAAGCCATAGCATACAAAATATAGGCAGATCCGAAAAGAAGTCCGCCGATAAATCCTCCGCCTGGTTCGTTATGTCCGCGATAGAGTACCACCAGTGATAAGACAACCAGGAGCGGTTTTAAATGTCTTGAGGCAATTTGAAGTATAATGGATTCCATAACCTGAAATGATTGAATTAAAAAATTTTTATTCCGGATACTTTTGTCTCTTTAAAAAGATGAAGAAAGTACATATTTTTTATAATGATCAGGATTTTGTTTTTTTACTGATTGATATCATGGCATAAATGCCCAGAGCGGCCACAGAAATTACAGTTATCTCTCCCAGGGTATCCAAAGCCCTGTAGTCAACCAGTATTACATTAACGATATTTCTGCCATAGGCAAGTGAGTAACTTGTTTCTTTAAAATACTCTGATATGGGAACATCCAGTTGTGATGTACCTGTTTGCAGTATCAAAACCATAAAAAAGGCGCCGACAATAGTGGCGATCAGTCCGTCGCGCATCCTTACACCAATAGATGAAAAATTCTGGTATTTAGGCATGTGATAAATTAAAATCATGGCCAGCACCACCATAAGCGTTTCTACCATGATCATGGTAATGGCAAGATCAACCCCACTGTAGGCAATAAAAATGATTGAAATGCCAAAACCTATCACCCCCATGGAAATAAGTGCGGTAATCCGCGAATTGGAGACTACAGCAGAAATGGATGCTGCAATGATAAGGAAAACGATGGCAATCAGATGAAGGGGCATGGCAGAAAAGTCGAGTTCGATCATTACCGGGTCTGCCCGCCATATCATGACCCACATCAATACAGAGGAAACCAGAAAAAGCGTCATCAGGTAGAACCTGTGGTAACCATGCTGCAGAGTTTTGGTTTTGAGTTTTGTGATGATCAGGAAAGAATCAATCATCTGGAAAAATAATTGGGTGAACTTAAGCCGGAAGTACCTGATGTTGATTTTGTCTATTAACGGTAAAATTTTGTGGCGGTAAATAAAAAACACCACCCCAAGAGTAATGGTCAGAAAACTTAATAAAAGTACGAGATTGAAACCATGCCAGAGTTTAAGTTTCATGGCATCGAACCCCGGACTGATGGCGGTAATGGCTTTTGATGTGAGGGGGTTGGCCATGGTTGCGGGAAATAGTCCGAGGAGCAGACTGAAAAGCACAAGAAAGAAGGGTCCTAAAATAAGAGATATGGAAGGTTCTACAGGCTTTTTGGGATAGTCAGGTTCTTTTCCCCAGAAAATATCAAAAGTAAGCCGCAGGGATAAGAAAACCAATATTACGTTGGTGGTAAAACCTAATACCAATATAAAAATATGTGCTTTGGGAGCAGCAATGCTGGCTTCATAAATCAATTCTTTACCCAGGAATCCGAGCATGGGTGGAATACCTGCCATAGATATCAGTGCCATGATCATGATAACGGCAGCGAAGGGCATGTATTTGAAAAGTCCGCCGAGTTTTCTGATATCTCTGGTACCTGTTTTTTTCTCAATATTACCTGCCATCATGAATAGCGTACCTTTGTAGAGTGCATGAACCAATAAAAAAATGATTGCTGCATTCATAGCATATTCAGTACCTGTACCCAATAGCAGAACAATTGTACCCAAAGCACTAACGGTAGTGTAAGCCAAGATTTTTTTCAGATCGGTTTGGGTTGTGCTCAACCATGCTCCAACAAACATGGTCGTTACCCCTACCAGGGAAAGTGTATAAGTCCAGACTTCTGTGCCTCCCAGCACAGGGTTTAATCTTGCCAGCAGAAAGATGCCTGCTTTTACCATAGTAGCAGAGTGCAGATAAGCACTTACGGGCGAAGGGGCGGTCATGGCGCCAGGCAACCAAAAATGAAATGGAAACTGTGCAGATTTTGTAAATGCCCCGATAAAGACTAGTATAAGAGCAGGAATATACAAATAATGGTTTTGAAGTACTTCCGGATTGGAAAGTATTTCATGAATTTCAAAAGTTTCGTAAGGGATAGAGATCAGAACAAAACCTGCTATCAATGCCAACCCGCCAAAACCGGTCAGCAGCAGTGCCTGCAAAGCTGAGGCACGTGCCTCGGGCCTTTCGTGGAAATACCCTATTAACAGATAAGAGGAGATAGAGGTTAATTCCCAGAAAACAAACAGGGTTATCAGGTTTCCTGAAACCACTATACCCTGCATGGCAGTCATGAAAAGCAGCAGATAACCCAAAAAGCGACCTTTCATGGGGTAAGGTCTCATATAATAACCGGCATACACCAGAATAAAACTTCCTATACCCAAAATAAGCAAACTGAAAAGCAGACTAAATCCATCTACATAAAAGCTGAATGGAATGTCAAACGCTGGCAGCCACCTGTAAGTTTCCATAAGTATTTCTCCCTGATTTATTTCAGGAAGAAGTCGTAAATAGTAAATAAAACCAGCAAAGGGCCAAAGGGCATAAACCCATCCTGCATGATTGCCAAGATAGCGGCGTAAAAATGGCGCTATTATAGCGATAACAATCAAAACGCCTAAGAAAAGTCCAGTGGTCATGAGTAAATCCTTAAGTTTTCAAATTCCGGTCTGACCGGATCATTTCAACAAGTGTGTAAAAATCTACAATCAAATAATCAAAAAACGAAACGAAAAGTTCAATTAAAAAGACAGAGCAGCATATGTTTTTCATTGATTCTTTTACGAACAATTGTTTATCAGGTAAATATACTTTGTTTGGAAATGACATGTATTTTTATCTGTTTATAATTTGAATCATTCGGTTCTTGTTTTTTCAACGAAACAGATCGCCAGCAATAACTGTTTTGTATTTTTTGCAATGTTGCAAAATTACAATCATCCACGTGTATGTCAATAGTATTGTCATGGCTCGGTTCATAACTGTCCAACTTTTCTTTTTTCCGGCATCCATGAATTCCTGCAAAAAAGCATTAATCCCGGCCAAAAAGCACCGTTTTTGCAAAAAAAGAAGACATTATGGCGCTCTTTTGTGCAAAAAGCGACATAAAGGCAGTTTTTTGTTTGAGAAAAACCTGTTTTTGTATCTGGCATTTGTTTTGACTACACCAAACCGAATTACAAAAACAAAAGATTTGGTGTCAAACAAAGATTAAATTAAATATATATTGTATAATTAAATAAAAGGAGGTATTATTATGTTACCCACATTAAAAAGAAGAGTAAGTTTACCATCAGTATTTGATGAATTTTTTGGCAGCGATATGATGAACAGTATCAATTTTGAAGACCGTCATCCTGCTTATGTACCAGCTGTAAATGTTCTTGAAAACGGAGATCGTTTTGCAATTGAACTTATGGCACCAGGAAGGGAAAAAGGTGATTTTGATCTTCATCTGGAAGATGATGTTTTAACCATTTCCTCCGAAAAAGAGTATCAGCATGATGAAGAAAAAGATGGCACTTTTATGCGCAGGGAATTTGGTTATTCTCAATTCAAAAGATCTTTTACTTTACCCGACACTGCTGATCAGGAAAACATAGCTGCCAATTACAAAAATGGTGTGTTGCACATCAGCATCCCCAAAAAAGAGGAAGCGAAGCAGCAACCCGCCAGACAAATTCAGATATCATAATGGATAAAACGGATTTGATTTGACACAAAAAAGCGGAAGTTTTTACTTCCGCTTTTTTTTGGGGGAAACAGAATCAAGATGGGAGAAATTGATTTTGACGAAAAAACAGGACGTAACAAAAGTTTCAGATTACAAGTCTCCTGAAGTTTTTATTCATAGTTTAGATTTTCAGCAGGATTTTGTCGGGCTGCCTTGGTTGATAGGGTAATAACGGTAATAAAAGCCACTGCTAATAAAGTAAAAGCAGAAAAAGCAAAATGATAGATATTAATTTCTATCCGGTATGGATAACCATTGAGCCAATTATCCAGCAGAAAATAGGTGAAAGGCAAAGATATTAAACATGCTAACAAAACCCATCTAAGGAAGTTATTTATCAACATCATGTTTATTTTCAGAGTGCTGCCGCCCAATAACTTTCTTACGCTGATCTCTTTTCGGCGCTGGTTTACCATAAAGGAGGTTAATCCCAATAATCCCAGGCAGGAAATAAGTATGCAAAGAATAGCAAAAGCCATAAAAACGTTCATGATTTTTCTTTCACTCGTATATTGACCCAAAAGAATATCGCTGATAAATCTTGAATGAAATAGTTTGCCTGGGAAAACCTGCTGGTATTCATTTTCCACTTTTTGCAAAAAGGCGGATGGGCTCTGAGTGCTGAATTTTATGTTTAAAACAGATAAATTATCAGGATCCCAGATGTAAACAGCTGGTTCAACAGGGCTTTTTAGCGAATAATAGTGATAATCCTCAATCACTCCTATAACGGTGAAATAATCGTTTTGATCATAATCTTCATTTCTGAAACGTTTACCAACAGGGTTTTCCCACCCCAGAGCCTGTTGTGTTGCCCTGTTGATGATAATGGTTTGTTTTGGATCGGTTCCAAACTCATAACTGAAATTTCGTCCGGCAATAACCGGGATCTCCATGGCAGGAAAAAAATCCGGATTTACATAACCGAATCTTACCATCAATTCAGTTGGGATAGAATCAGCGGTATGTATACTGCTTTGCCGTCCTGCTACACCGTTGTAATTGCTCCCAACACCAGCTTCAATTGATTCGGGCAGATTCAGAACCCTGTTTTGAAAGGTAATAATATCCTGATAATTTATATCTGAACTTGTGAAAACAGATAAAACGCTATCTGCATTGTATCCCAGATTTTTTTTATTCATGAAATGGGTTTGGTGCATCACCACGGCTGTAGCCAGCAACATTCCCGCAGATATGGCGAATTGCAATATTACGAGAGCTCTTCTTAACAAAACAGACCCTCCTCTGGCTGATGATTTTTGGGAACCTATGATCTGGGCAGGTTGAAATTTTGATAAGTAGATTGCCGGATAGAATCCCGAAATGCCACCTACAAGAATGAACACCAACAGTAATCCTAATGGAAATAAATAATTTTCTGAAACATTTGTCGAGAGTTCACTGCCCACAGTCTGGTTGAAATATGGTAAAATCAATTCTGTGATTGCTAATGCCATAATGATGGAAATGAATGTGAGTAACAAAGATTCAAACATAAATTGTAAAATCAGGTTTTTTCTTTCTGCCCCCAGCACTTTTCTCAATCCGATCTCCTTCGCCCTTTTTGAAGCATTGGCGGTTGAAAGATTTATAAAATTGATACTGGCAATCGCAAGGATAAACAGTGATACCAATAAAAAAATGAAAACATTGCGGATGTTTCCCTGGTGCGAATTCATATGAAACTTCAGATTGCCTGATCGCAAATATGCCTCCTTTACCTTTTGAAGATAAAAGGTTGTTTTCATGATCCTGTATTCCTCATCTTTCTCAAGGTTGATCTGTTTTTGATTGATGATCTGTTCTACTTCTGCAGGATTAGCCCCTTCCCTGGTAACAATATATGTTGTCAGGGAATTATTCCCGAAGTGGTCGAAGTAAGGTGATTCATTTTCAATGGTGCTGAGCGACAATAATAAATCTATCTTCAGATGGGTTTTGACACCGGTGTTATCGTAAACGCCTGTAATGGTATAGTTTCTTCCGTCGACCTTTATTAGCTTGCCTGTTACATTTGTTTGATCAAAAAAGCGTTCTGCTGTTTTTTTGCTTATTACCGCTTTATTGGGGGCATTGAGCAAATCATCGTTTCCGGTACTATGCAAAACAGGGTAGCCCAAATGCTTTAAAATATTTCCCTCTGAAGCATACATATTTGTTTCCCGAAAAGATTGATTTTCTGATTCAATTGTTACCACCGATGAGGTGGGATAAATAACCCTGAAAACATCCTCAACTGCCGGAATATTTTCCATGATAAATTGATGCCATGCAGCGGAAGAAATGGCCACATGCTGCTTTTTTAGCCCTTGAGGTTCCTGAATGCCAACCATTCGCCAGGTTCTTTCAGGGGCAGTTAGTTGGTCATCGTAACTAACCTCTTCCTGTATGTAAAGCATGATGATAATAAAGGCGGTGATGCCGCTTGTTAAACCAATTAAATTGATCAGCGTAAAAGACAGGTTTTGGGTGAAAAACCGAAATGAAGTTTTTAAGTAACTGAATAGCATGGATTTATTTTTAAAAAATAAGTAAATAATGTACTGGCAACTTTTCTCAGTAAGATCATTTAAGTTTAAAAAATATTCGCTGTATTTTTTTTGAACAAGGCAATACTTTTATAAGAATAAAAATATTTCTAAGCGGCACTTTTGCAAAATATTACCGGATCTGGGTTTATTCCATTTTGATGTTGTTGACTGGTGCCGATCTGATAATTCTTAATGATTGCCCGAACACTGTAAAAAAGGTAATTAATAGCACAACAACCAGCGCGAAAACAAAAGTGAAAGGATTTAGACTTGTACGAACAGCAAAATTATTCAACCAGTTCTCAATAAATAAATAGGCAGTTGGCAAGGCTATCAAACCGGCAATGATCCAAAGTATCATATAATCTTTGAAAAACAGCATAAAGATTTGTATGGAATTTGCGCCCAGAATTTTTCTTATCCCAAATTCTTTCCTCCGCAATTCGGCAGTATAAGCTGCCAAACTCAATAATCCAAGGATTGTAATGATGATCACCAGAACTGAGAAGAGAAGAAATACAACTCCAAATCTTTTTTCTTCGGCATACTGCGTATCGTAGAAAGGTTCAAGCATAAACCAGTCAAAAGGGCTGCCGGGAAAAAGGGTAAGGTATGATTTTTTTATTTTATTGATTGTTTGCTGATCGTATCCCGAATCCATATTGATTGTAAGGTATCCTCTATTTCTCCTCGCTATTCTGAAAATCTGTGGTTCAATACTTTCTTTGGCCGAAAGTTGATGGAAATTTCCTGTAATGCCCGCAATGGTAAGCACTTCTCTGTCGAGAACAATCTTTTGGCCGATGGCATCCCCAGGTTTATCAAAACCCATGTAGCGTGCGCTGTATAAATTTATGATCACATTGTTACGATCAGTTGCAGGCATACCCGTAAAATCTTCCCCGTAGAGAATTGGAATTTCATAGACCTGAAAGAAATCCGCATCTGTTTCAGTGACTCTGTAATTTTTCCCTTCTGTATATTCCTGTCCATACAAATATACCCCCCCTCTGTTAAACATATTAGGTTTTCCTGGAATAACAGAAGAAAAAGCTGTACCCTTTATCTCAGGTATCTGCTTCATCTCGTCTTTGAATACGTGTAATTTTCTGATTGCCAAAGAATCATTTAGAATGGGAGCATTAACAACAAGCATGTTCCGGGTTTTAAACCCTGTATCAATTTTGCTGATAAGTTGATATTGGTTGAAAATGATGATTGTTGTGGTAATCAGTCCAATGGCAATGATAAACTGAAATGTAACAAGTATCTGCCGGGTAATTTTTGTGCCGGGAATTTTTTCGCGGTTATTTCTAAGATAATCAATCATACGGGAGGCTGGTATGGAAGAAATGGAGTAAATACCCGAAGAAAGCGTGCCCACGAAAAATGCGATGACCAGTATAACCCAGAATTCTGGTATGTTCAGTATATTTAAATCTGAGGGCAATTGGGTGAAATTTGTGTAAAATGGCATCAGTATTTCAATCAGTAACAAAGACATCATTAAAGCCAGCAGGTTTACCAAAGCCGATTCGGTTAGTAATTGAAAAATAAGTTGTTTTCGTGAAGCGCCGTTTACTTTTCTAATACTGATCTCACGGGTTCTTTTGATCGAAGTGATCGTTGATAGATTAAAAAAATTGATCCATGCTATGATCAGGATAAACCATGATATTTTTTCGAGCAGATCAACTGAAAGTTTATCGCCATTTTGCTCAATTTCATGCATGTAATGCGACTGCAGATGAATATCATGAAGGGGTTGAAACCTGAAACCCATATTTAGTTTATTTTCAGAAAGGTTTTCGCCATATGCCTTTTCTACGTATTGTGCCGCTTTTTTCTCTATTTTTTCGATAGAGGCACCTTCCCGGATTTTGACATAATTGTAGAAACCACTGTAAATGTATCCATTAGTGAATAGGTCAGGGTTTTGTTGTTTCCAGGTTTCTAAAGATTGAAAAACATCGGCTTTCAGATGGGTATTGCCGGGCATATCTTCAAATATACCTACAATCTCAAAAGACTGTTGTTGGTTATAGAGCATTCTTTTGCCAATGGGGTCGGTATTGCCGAAATATCTGTTTGCTGCAGAGCGCGATATTATCATGGTATTGGGCTCATCAAGTATTTTCTCTGCTTTACCGGAGATGATTTTTACCCCCAGAAGATTCAAAAACTCAGTCTCTGCATAAAAACACCTGTTCTCTTCAAATATCTTATCCCCGAAGGCAAAAATGCCCTCCATCCGATATCCCTGACCAACGGATTCAATTTCAGGAATATGTTCTTTAAGTGCTTTTCCAATAATGGGTGTTGCAGATGCAAACTCTACTTTGTCTCCGGTTTCATCCCAACGCGAATAAAGGATTCTGTAAATTTTTTCGCTATCCGTTTGATATGTATCGTAACTTCGGTGATGCTGCACATAGAGGTTTATGAGCAAGCATGCTGCGATCCCTGTTGATAGTCCTGCAATGTTGATGAAAAAATAGGTGATCTTATTTCTCATGTTACGAATGGCCAACAGAATGTAATAATAGAGCATGGGAAAAGATGTTTTTTACTTTGCTTTTTGCAAATTGTATTAAATATTATGCCAACTGATCTAAGTTGTTTATATAGAGCAAAATGTGTTTTTGAGGGATTTCTTGGGTATGCACCAAAGCGGACAGCATTTGTCCGCTGGTGAACAATACGCATACAAGAAGGATAGAAATATTTATCAGCAAAAATGATTCTGACAGATAAATTTTAAGGGAGATTTTGGTTCAAAAATGCTATGTTTGTAAAATTATATTGAATAATTTTACACTAAAGCGAATAACAATGATGGAACGCAGAACATTTTTGAAAAATTTTGCTCTTACTGGAGCAGCTGGTATTTTGGGGGGCACCGCTAATGCTTTATCTATACAACCGGATCAGGCAAAGCAAAAAATGGGAGAAAGGTTCACAATGAATTTTGCACCCCATTTTGGAATGTTTAAAAACCATGCCGGCGACAACCTGATCGACCAGCTTCAATTTGCCGCTGACACTGGTTTTCATGCCTGGGAAGATAACGGAATGAAAAACAGAACCATTGAGATGCAGGAAAAGATTGCCAGTACTATGGCAAAAAACAACATGGATATGGGCGTATTTGTTGCACATACCATATACTGGAACGAACCCAATTTGGCCAGTGGCGATAAGGATAAAAGAGATGAATTTCTCAAAGAGATCAGCGAATCTGTTGAGGTTGCCAAACGTGTAAATGCAAAGTGGATGACGGTGGTTCCGGGTCATGTAGATATGAGAAAACAAATGGGATTTCAAACGGCTAATGTGGTGGATGCCTTGCGTCGTGCTTCCGATATTCTTGAAAAGCACAACCTGGTTATGGTGCTCGAGCCCCTGAATTTCAGAGATCATCCAGGTTTGTTTCTTACTGAAATACCTCAGGCTTATCAGATATGTCAGTCGGTAAAAAGCCCATCATGCAAAATTCTGTTTGATATCTATCACCAGCAGATACAGGAGGGAAACATTATTCCCAATATAGATACTGCCTGGGAGGAGGTTGCCTATTTTCAGATCGGAGATAATCCGGGACGCAAAGAACCTACCACGGGTGAAATAAACTATAAAAATGTTTTTAAGCACATCCATGAAAAGCAATTTCCGGGAGTATTGGGCATGGAACATGGAAACTCCCAGGCAGGAAAAAAGGGTGAACTAGCGCTTATTGAAGCCTACAGGCAAGTAGATATTGATTCGTAAACACAGAAAAATACCACCTGAGCCGGATGAAATCTCGACTTAAAAATGCCTGATCATAACTGTGGTCAGGCATTTTCATTTGAAGGCGGCATTTTTTGTAGTTCGATTTATGAGTTCTGTTTTTTATCTAATTCAAAAATAATTATAAAATCGTTTTTGTACTAAGTTTTTTCCCGCTTTTTACCTCGCTCAAAATGAAAAAGTTAAACGATAAATCAAATTTATGTTTAAAGCAATGGTTCAAAAAAACTATTTTTGATTATTTATTTTCAAACACAAAAAGAATTTAAATGTTAATAATTCGGATATATCGATGAAAAGTTTAGTTCCATTTGCAACTTAACATGACTGTTCACAAAATAATATAAAAAGGTGAATGTGATTCATTTGTTATTATTTTTGTATCTTAAAAATTTGAGGTTGAATGAAATTTTTCAACAAACCCAAATTTTCAAAATGCGATCATAAGAAATACGGAAACTAAGAATATTGTAATATTGAGATATTAACCACATTGTATTTTAGTAGATGATTAAGATGTTGAATACCGTATCTTGATCAATGTTTTTTAGCAAGAATAAAACAGTTTGATTCAAATAATTATTTATTAACTTTAAACCATTTGTGATATGAACAAAACAATCAAAACTTTTGCCCTTTTAAGTGTGATTTTGGTTGCTTTTTCCTGTAACAATATGCAGGAACAGCAAACTGATACTACCACTACTGCTGAGCTAGAAAAGGAAGGCGATGTGATAACAAAGTCGGAGCAGGCAGCTTTAACACCTGACGATGTTATTCAAATCCTCAAAGAAGGGAATGAACGATACGTAAATAACAATCTCACCAACAGAGATTATATGCAGCAGGTAAGTAATGCTGTTGAAGGACAATTTCCTGAGGCTATTATTTTGTCATGTGTAGACAGCCGCGTACCCGTGGAATATGTTTTTGACAAAGGCATCGGTGATGTTTTTGTAGCGCGTGTAGCAGGTAACTTCGTAAATGAAGATATACTGGGCAGCATGGAATTTGCAACAAAAG
>CAZPVB010000130.1:2686-11539 GCA_964589855.1 uncultured Bacteroidales bacterium | reverse complement strand
GGCAACGGTTTGATACTAAGATCCTACGTGGAACCCAATCTGGGCATTGACAATTCCCTGGATGGCATCAGGCTATTGTACCGACCCCATACAGGCATAACCATCAGAACCCTTATTGGCGAGCAACGATTATTTTTTGAAAAAGGACCCGGTATTGTGAGGGGAGCGGATGCTGAAATCAACTTTAATGAAGTTTTTGCACGTTTTGAAGATTCACCCAACAGATGGAGCATAGGTGTAAGTGGTATCAGCAAATACCAGCGCGACCAGGACCCGCTTTTTGTTTTGCCGGAAAACGTGGCTGCCTTCTCAGGGCGAATGAATTTTTCGGGAAAAGCATTGGCTTTCAATGCCGAGTATGCATGGAAGGTGAACGATCCTTCGGCAGAAAATAACCTTATTTACCGACCCGGGAAGGCACTCATAGTCAGTGGATCCTATTCTTTCAGTGGCTTTGGATTATTGCTTTCGGCCAAACGTATTGACAATATGGGCTTCCGGTCAGACCGTAATGCTACAGGAAACGATCTGAATATTAATTACTTACCCGCCATGACCCGGCAGCACACCTATGCTCTTACCGCTATGTATCCGTATGCTACACAACCCAACGGCGAACTGGGTTTCATGGCAGAAACAAATTTTAAAATCCCTGCAAAATCATTGCTGGGTGGACCATACGGAACCAATGTAACCATCAATTTTAGCTGGGCCAACGCCATCGACAAAAATCCTGTAAACGATACAATCAGCATACAACAAGCCGGTACTTTAGGATATAATTCCTCATTTTTTTCTGCGGGCGACGAAAAATACTTTCAGGATTTGAATGTGGAGATCAGCAGACGCTTTTCCCGGAAATTGAAAACAACGCTGATATATATGAACCAGTTTTACAATCAAAACATCATTGAAGGATATACAACCCGCGAAAACATCAAAGCTCATATTGTTGTTGCTGATATGCAATATCGTTTGCAAAGAGGAAAATCTTTGCGGGGAGAATTTCAGCATTTATCTACACAACAGGAAAACGGTAACTGGGCCATGGCACTTCTGGAGTATAACATCGCACCTCACTGGTTCTTTGCACTTTCCGATCAGTATAACTATGGAAACCCGGAAACCGAAAAACAACAACATTATTTTTCTGTAAGCGCCGGATATACCCAAAAAGGAAACCGTTTTAGTTTGTCTTACGGAAGACAGCGCCAGGGAATCATCTGCGTTGGAGGTGTCTGCAGAGTAGTTCCTGCCTCCACAGGTCTGTCGCTGAGTGTTACCAGTACTTTTTGATCGTAATTTTATCTTTTTTTTTCAACATTTTACAACAACCCAATGGCAGATAAAAAGCAAAAACTGATTCAATATCTTATAATCATGATTTTGAGCCTTTTGGTAAATAAAAACTCCTCCTGTCAATCTGTGAGATTTGGCGTGGTAGCAGATGTTCAGTTCTGTGATTGCGAAAATGCACCCCGCTACAACCGATACTTTGCGGAAACCAGTCAGCGGTTGGTTGAAGCAAAGGACACTTTTAACCAACACAACCTCAGCTTTGTTGTGAACCTTGGCGATATGATTGACAAAGACTGGCAAAGCTTCGATATGATCCTGCCTGTTTTTGATGCTATCCAAACCGAAAAATATCATGTTTTGGGTAACCACGATTTTTCTGTTGAAAACAAATATAAACACAAAGTGCCCGAAAGACTCGGGATGCCTGCCCGCTATTATCATTTTGTAAAAGAAGACTGGAGATTTATTGTTTTGGATGCCAATGATCTGAGTGTGAAAGCACATCCTCCCGGTACCCAGGCCTTTCATACCTCTGATTCTGTTTTACAGGCATTGCAAAAATCAGAACTTATGCATGCCAAAGAATGGAATGGTGGTATAGGAAAAAAGCAAATGAAATGGTTGCATCAACAGTTGAAATCTGCTGAAGAAGATCAGCAGCAAGTGATCGTATTTTCACATATGCCTGTTACACCGCTCAATATGAACACCTTGTGGAATTACAAGGAGTTGATGAGTGTTCTTGAAACAAGCAATGTTGTAAAAGCATATTTCTGCGGACATTACCACGAAGGAAATTACGAACATAACAATGGGATACACTACCTGAATTTCAAAGGGATGTTAGATACCCCCGATCAAAATGCCTTCTCCATTGTAGAATTAAAAGACAACAAGATGATCATCACCGGATTTGGCAGAGAAAAAAGCGTTGTTCTGGATTTTTAGGTATGCCTCAACCTCCTCAACCTCCTCAACCCCCTCAACCCCCTTAACATTTTTCATCTGAACCAAACAGATAAGAATCATCCCATCCAGTGTTTTCAAAATAGTCGTCGTGCCTTTCTGATACAAAATTACATCCTAATTAAGACAATTGTTCAGGGTTTCCTGCAAGTGCTTTTATACCTTTGTTTGCATAAACGATGCCATCAGATAAAGAATATTTTGTTTCCGGTAAAACATCCATTGCGCCGTTATGCCTGTCTGCAATGCAGTTTGTTTACGAATAGTGAACGCCTGTTTTTCATACTATACAAGCGTGCAATTTCAGATACTTTTCAGTTACACATGAAAATAAAAATCATATGATCAAAAAACATTTACCCGTTCTGGCAGCAACAGCAATGCTTTTCTCATGCACTGAGCAAGAGCAAAAATCTCCAAACGTTATTGTAATCATGGCAGATGATCTTGGATTCTCTGACCTGGGATGCACGGGTGCAGAAATTATCAAAACCCCCAACATTGACTATTTGGCTGAGAACGGTATCATGTTCAATCAGTTCTACAATGCCTCCCGTTGCGCCCCTTCCAGGGCTTCGCTTCTTACCGGACATTATCCGCATACCGTGGGTATGGGGTGGATGACAGCTTCTGATCTGGGCAGAGACGGATATGCAGGCGACATGGATACCCTATCTCCCACAATAGCAGAAGTGCTGCAGCAAAACGGATATGCGACCTATATGACAGGCAAATGGCATGTTACATTTGATAAATTCCAAACCAACGATGGTCCCAAACACAATTGGCCTACCAACAGAGGATTCGACCGGTTTTTTGGGATGCTGTCAGGTGGAGGTGGTTATTACATACCCAGATCGCTGGTCGATCAGGATAAAGTAATAATGCCTTCCGAAGACTTCTATCTTACGGATGCCATAAACGATCATACAGTTGAATACATAGAAGACCATTTTAAAAACAAAAAAGAGCAACCTTTCTTCTTTTACCTGGCACATTACGCTCCTCATTTTCCACTGCATGCTCCCCGGGAAGACATTGAAAAATATCTTGGGAAATTTATGCTGGGATGGGACAGCTTAAGAACCATCAGATACCAGAATCAACTGGAAGCAGGACTTATCGATGAAAGCTGGCAATTAACACCCAGAGCAGAAGGGGTACCCGCCTGGGAAAGTCTTGACGATACAACAAAAATTATCCAGGATGCAAAAATGGCAGTTTTTGCAGCACAGATGCACCGCATGGACCAAGGTATAGGACGCCTGATTCAGACACTCAAAAAACATGATGAACTGGACAATACCCTCATTGTTTTTCTCTCTGATAATGGTCCGAGCAACGAAAATATCGGCAGGGATATATACATGTCTGACCTTGAAAACTTCGGAGATAACTCAACTTATGTAAGCTATCGTGAACCCTGGGCCAACGTGAGCAATGTACCTTTTCACCTTTACAAATCCTACTCGCACGAAGGGGGAATCTCAACACCCTTCATTGCTCACTGGCCGGAAAAGATCAAAAACAAAGGAACAGTGCTCAACCAGAGAGGACACATTATCGACCTGATGACTACCATTCTGGATGTTACCGGCAGTGAGTATCCGGGATATGTGCGCGAAAATAAAACAATTCCTCTCGAAGGAACCAGTCTCTACCCTGCTTTTGCAGGTGAACCTTTTGAACGCGATGCTTTGTTCTTTGAACATGAATCTAACCGGGCAATTATAAAAGGTGACTGGAAACTGGTGGCAGCAAGATATGGATGGCCTTGGAAAATTGGACCCTGGGAATTGTATAACATCAAAGAAGACCCAACAGAAATGCATAACGTGATTGATGAATTTCCCGGGATAGCAGATCAGCTCGAAAATGAATGGAACCGCTGGGGCGAAGAAAACAACGTACTGCCTCTTGACACCAAAAACTGGAGCCAAAAAATTGAGGCTTCTGTAAGATAAAAACAACTCAATCCATCTTCTGAAAACATTTTAAATTTATTGGTAATCATGAGAAAACCAACGGTAACGCTTTTCATTATTTTGATTTTCATTGCAGGCTGCACAAGCCGGCAAAAAGATGGTGTTTACAACATTGTAGACTTTGGAGCCAAAGGAGACAGTGCTAAAATCAATACTGACGCCATTCAGAAAGCCATCAACCTTTGCTCAGAGCAAGGCGGAGGCAAGGTGTTGATACCTCCGGGTAAATATCTTACAGGGTCTGTTTTCATGAAAAGCAATGTAGAATTGCATGTAAGCAAAGGAGCTACTCTTTTGGGATCTGCCGATTCCACCCATTATCCACACAGAATTACAGATATGGAATCTTTTGCACCTGATGGCAAAACACGCCAGCAATTTTTCGGACTGATCATGGCAGAAAATGCTGACAACATTGCCATTACCGGATTGGGCACCATTGACGGGAATGGCGCCTACAGCGATCATTTCAGGTCCTACCCCCTGACCGAAGATGGCAGTGAATGGCACAAACCAGAACGACCAAGACTGTTGTTCTTTTACAATTCAAAAAACATTAAGATTAACGACATAAAAGCCATGAATCCCAATAACTGGACCATGCACCTGAAAAGATGTGACTTGGTGGATATACGGGGTATTGAAATTTATGCCCACGCTAATGCCAACAATGATGGACTGAACCTTGATGAATGCCAGGACGTAACCATCAGCAACGTTGTTATTGACGCTGATGACGATGGACTGGTTTTCAAATCACTCGGCACAAGAGATGTGAAAAATGTATCGGTTTCCAACAGTGTAATATCCAGCAAGATCACACCCATAAAAACCGGCACGGAATCGGGCGGTGGCTTTCAGAACATCACAATCTCAAACTGTATAATCCGTGCATCCTATGAAGAAGAATCTTATGACCCCAACCGCACAACACTGCACGGCGCAGGTATTGCCCTGGAAATTGTTGACGGGGGCACTATGGATGGTGTGGTGATTTCAAACATTGTAATCGAAGATAGCTATGCCCCCATTTTTATGCGATTGGGCAACAGAGGCAGAAAATATGGTGGGGAAGAACCAGACCCAGGCAAAATGAGAAACATAATTCTGGATAATATCATTTGCAAAAATGTATATAATGATTTTGGATCTACCATTGCAGGTTTTCCAGGGCATTACATTGAAAATGTTACACTTTCCAACATCAGGATAGAAGCACGCGGAGGTATCGTGACCGATAAACTGAACCCCATGCCTGAAAACGAAAAAGACTATCCCTGGATGGGCATGTACGGCAGCGAATTGCCCTATCCTGCCTATGGTATTTTTTTCAGACATGTGAAAAACCTTACCATACACAATATGCAAACAACTTTTGATCAACCCGATTCACGACCTGCCCTGTATCTCGATCATGTAAAAAAAGGAAAAATCATCCATTCTGACTTCATGGCGGAAGATGAACCTGTTGTGATGAAAAATACGGAAAATGTTTATTGGGAATAATTTTCAGTGGCAACCAAAATTTAAAGTCAACCCTATGCATCATTACAAAATAAGTACACTTACACTTTTTTTTAACCTCATCATCATGGCATCTTTTGCGCAGAAAAAACCTTCTGAGTTGCCGTCAATACCCTGGCTACCCGACCCCATGATGCTGAAAAACGAAACACCCATCGAAACTGCTGAGCAGTGGCAGGAACAAAAAGAATGGGTGCGCAAACAACTGCAGGAGTACTATTTGGGTACCATGCCTCCCATTCCTGAGGAGGTAAAAGGTGAAGTGCTGGAGATCAGGTATGAGGGTGATGTGAGAATTGAAACGGTTGAACTGCAGTTTGGCAGGGACTATAAAGCAAAGATGACCGTTGAACTCTATTTCCCACCAGACAAAGAAGAGAAACTACCGGTTTTGATGACGCAGTGGAACCACCAGGGTTGGTTAGGCATAGCGCTGAGGAGAGGATACATAGGTTGTCTTTATGCCGGTGCAGATGCGAAAGATGACACCGAAAACTATGGAGAATTATACCCCGACTATAATTTTGCCCGCCTGATGCAGCGCGCATGGGGTGCAACGGCTGTGGTCACCTACCTTTACTCCCGGAAAGAAGTGGATACAGACAAAATTGCCATTACCGGTCATTCCCGCAATGGCAAACAAGCGCTGTATGTAGCTGCTTTTGATGAAAGGATTGATGCTGTAGTGCCCAGCAGCAGCGGATTTGGAGGCGTAAGGGCAGCAAGGCACAGCGACAGGCGGTATGCTCCACATACCATGCAAAGAACCATGATCGACTTCCCTGATTGGTGGATACCGGAACTACAACAGTTTTACGGACATGAAGACCGCTTGCCCGTAGATATGAATTCGCTGCTGGCCATCGTGGCTCCACGACCATGTTTGCTTACAGCCGGCATCTTCGACCTGTTTGGCGATTCATGGGGTCTTGAAAAATCTTACCATTCGGCAAAAAAAGCATATGATTTTCATGGTGAACCCGAATCCATTCAAATACGGCAGAGACCTGTGCGCCATAATACACATGCACGCGATGTAGAAGACTTTCTGGATTTTCTGGATACACAATTCAACAGAAAACAATATCCTCCCTTTGAAGATCTTTTGCACCCATATCGTTTTGAAAACTGGAAGGAAAACAACAAAAACCTGCAAAACGCCTCCATAGAAAAGGCAGATATTTCAGAAACAGAAAAACTATCACCGGAAGATATTGCACTGATCAGGCAAAATGTATCGTGGTTGCTGGGTGATGTTCGTCCGGGTATTTCTTACCAACTCGAACGTAGTTTGTCTCCCGGCACCAAGGAAGACAACCTGGCAGCGATTTTCCGTACACGCCAAACCATCGGCAAGGCCAACCGCATCAGGATCAGCCCATATGCAAGTATGGGCGACCAGTTGTATGCAGACTTCTATTATCCTGATACCGGGAAAGAAGAGTATCCTGTAGTGATTTTTCTGCATGAATATACTTATGCGGAAGGATATGGCAAAACCAGCTGGTCTTTTGCCGAAATGAACGACTACATTCATGATCTTACAGAAGCAGGTTTTGCAGTATTGGCTTATGACATGATCGGTTTTGGAACACGACAGCATGAAGCCACCAGGTTTTACCAAAGATATCCAGAATGGTCTCTCATGGGAAAAATGGTGGAAGATGTAAAAGCAGCCATCGATGTGGCTTACGACCTGCCTGTGGTGGATACAGAACATGTGATCTTATCGGGATACAGTCTGGGAGCAACAGTATCGGTTTTTGCGGCAGTTGCCGATGAAAGGGTTACCGGGTTAGCAGTGCTGGATCCGTTTACGCCTTTCAGAAGTAATGATAAAACCATTGAAGGTGTTGAAAAATTTTACAAACACAAAGGGCTGATTCCGCGATTGGGTTTATACGCAAAATCGGAAACAGATATACCTGTTGACCTGCAGGAAATGCTGGTTGCCTCTGATGCCGGAAAATCTGTTGTGATCAATGAAAAATCCAGACACATTGATATGGAGACACTGAAAATGCAACTGGGTAACGCATCAAAGCACACCGACCTGCATGTTGAATACCTGCCCCGGATTTCGCAATTTGAGCGTAATGAAAGGCAAAAACTTATTGAAATGATCAAAGATTTCCATATGAACCGTTGATCAGTTTCTAACATAATACCGGCGCTAAGTGCCTAACAAACCGCTTTGATTGGCTTGGTTTCTAATGCAACTATTGGCAAAGCGCGTAGCGCCGACATTATCGGGTTCTGATTAAAACCATAAGCACCTCATAATCTAAAAACTAAAAATTACAAACGGATGAACCGAACATTTTTTTTATCTGCGATGGCACTCCTTCTGTTTTGGGGATGCCGGCAAGACAACAAAAAAAGTAAAGAAGACTTTGTTGAATCACTGCTTTCGCAGATGACACTGGAAGAAAAAGTAGGACAAATGACCCAAATATCCATTTCAGAGATACTGGATGATGAATCTGTTTCCGGATGGAATCAGTCAGGAGTGCTCAATATTGATAACTCAAAACTTGAGCATTTTGTAAAAGATTATCATGTGGGTTCGTTTCTCAATGGGTATGCTGTATCTTCCGAAACATGGTACACATTTATCAATACACTCCAGGAGATCAACATGCAGCATAGCCGCCTGAACATACCCATAATTTTCGGAATCGATCATATTCATGGTGCTTCCTATCTGGAAGAAGCAACCATCTTTCCCCATAGCATCACCCTTGCCTGTTCTTTCCAACCTCAGATGGCAAAAAAAATTGGCGAGATCACCGTTGAGGAGGCAGGTCATCTTGGTCATCACTGGAATTTTAATCCGGTGCTTGATATCGGGCGAAACAAGTTTTGGCCGCGCTTTCACGAAACCTATGGTGAAGACCCTTACCTGGCTGCCCGCATGGGAGAGGCATATACCAAAGGCATTCAGGAAACAACAACCGCTAACGGAACCAGGATGGCCGCCACAGCCAAACACTTTCTTGGGTATTCCGATCCTGTGACCGGTCGCGACAGATCACCCGCCATCATTTCTGATCAACAACTGCACGAAATACATCGCCCT
>CAZPVB010000130.1:0-2586 GCA_964589855.1 uncultured Bacteroidales bacterium | reverse complement strand
TCTATGGTTCCTTACACCACTACTTTTAGTGATCATCTCACCGAACTTGTTAGAGAAGGAAGGATATCCATGAGCAGAATTGATGAATCTGTCAGGCGCATACTACATCTGAAATACGATCTGGGACTTTTCGAAAACCCTTTCCCGGAAAATATCAATACTACCGGAAACCCGGAAAATCATGAGACAGCAAAAGAAGCGGTGCGCGAATCCCTTGTATTGATGAAAAATGAGAAAAATGTGCTTCCTCTTGATCAAAATGCCACCGTGGTGCTTGCAGGATCAACAAGCAACATCAAAAGATCGCTTACCGGCGGTTGGACCTACATTTGGCAACATGAGGATGACAGCATGTTCCCCGAAGAGATGAAAACCATACAACAAGCACTGACAGAACGCCTGGGAGCAAACCAGGTAAGAATAGCCGATGCTGAAAACCTGAACCTTCAAACACGGGGGGCAGATGCTGTTGTGATCGCCACCGGCGAAAACACAGCACTCTCAGAAGGTCATAACAACATTACCGATCTCAACTTGCCCGAACAAGACCGAAAACTGATTGATGCAGCGTTGAAAACAGAAAAACCTGTTATTGTAATACTCACAGCGGGGCGCCCTCGCACTTTCCCCGATCAGGCGGATGCTGTGGATGCCATTCTTTTTGCAGGTTTACCTGGTTTCTTCGGGGCTGAAGTGATTGCTGAAGTGATCATGGGAGATGTAAACCCTTCAGGGAAACTTTCTTTCACCTATCCTTACCACCAGAGCTTTCAACTCAATTACAATCATAAACCCACCGCTTTCACCTTTTTGCACGAAAATGATGAAGAAACTGAACGATTTGCCATTGGTGAATTTGGTGAAGGGTTGAGCTACACTACTTTTCAATATGAGGATTTGAAATTGTCGTCCTCCACTTTACAAGGAAAACAAAGTGCTGTAACTGCCTCATTAAAAGTAACCAACACCGGAGAAAGGGATGGCAAAGAATCGGTTCTGTGGTTTATAAGGCAGGAATACGGTCAGATCACCCGTCCGGTAAGATCTCTGAAATACTTTGAGAAAAAGGAGATAGCAACCGGCGAGTCCCAAACTTTTACATTTGAGATTGATCCTTTGAGAGATCTTGCCTACCCCGATGGCCGGGGAAAACTTATCATTGAAACCGGAAAATACACACTTATTGCCGGAGAACTGGAAGTGGAATTTACATATGAAGAGTAAAAAAAATGAAATCTTTCAAGCAACTATTCCAGAGACAATCTTTTATAGAAAGAAAGCGAATAGAACACATTTCTAATTATTCACTATATAACCTCAAATATGAATCGTTTCATCATGGTTACTTTTGCTATCATTTTTGGCGCTTGCCAAAACCATTCCTCCGATGTCAGGCAATCTGCATATTGCGAACTTTCCGATCTGGAAATGATTAAAAACGACAGTATCTGCTGGAACACAGCAGGTGTTTTAGAAACTTTTATCCCTTCTGCTGAAAGAGAGAATACAGACACACTCCATGACATTGGATTTATGCAGGAACAACTCAACCACTTATCGGAAAGTGGCGGCGGCAAACTGATCGTGCCGCAGGGCAACTATGAGATTCATGAAACGGTTAGAATCCCTTCGGATGTATCAATTGTTGGTCTCTCGCGAGATCTGAGCGTTTTTGAAATAAAAATGAAAGAGGTTTTTGAGAAATCAAAGCATCATATGCCACCGCAGGGCAACAGTGCTGCGTTTTTATTTGAACAGGTAAGCAATGCTTCCCTTGAAAACCTGACCATTATATACAAAGCAGTTGATTTCGAACCCCTTGATTTTGAGACTTATGATCATGAATGGGTCAGGGAAGTTTTTCACGGAAACGATCCCCGAACCGACAGTTTGTTTGTTACTTCTGTATGGATAGAGAGATCAGAAAACTGCAAAATTTCTTATTGCAACATTCTTCAGGCAGGTAACGATCCTGTCCGCATCCGGCTGAGCAAACACATCACCTGCAGTCATAATTTTGTTGACAGAGCTTATAACAAAGGGGGAAGAGGTGCAGGATATTATAATCTCATTCACTCCCACTATTGCTTGTTGTATAAAGAAACCGTTGCCAGACTCAGGCATTTGAGTATTCATAAAGCCAGCTCGTACAACGTAGTGTATGGTTGTGATCTGGAGACCGATGTAAATTTTCACAACGGAGACCGTGGGCATAATCTTATTGAGAACAACCGCATCATGATTCCCAACTGGCACAGCTGGCGTCCTTTCGGAACGGGTTCTTCCTCTCAACACGAACCACCTGGCCCATTCAACATTCTGTTTCGCAATCAAACAGATTTTAAAAATCGCGGACCGGTTGCCGACCCGGAGGCGCTGTATATCTTTACTGACCGTTTTCCCAACAAAGATTTTGGTGAAGAGTTATTCAATGAAACCACTTATGCCAAAGAGTTTCCCAATGGTATTTTTGATGAAAGCAGGAGGCAGAATTAAAATAAAAGCTTTCGGCAGGAAGTGATTTGCTCAATGGGTTTACTTTTTCTTCCCCAAACCCTTTAAGCGGTCGCAGACCCTTGAAGTGGT
>CAZPVB010000129.1:0-11574 GCA_964589855.1 uncultured Bacteroidales bacterium | reverse complement strand
TATTCTTTTCCGAACTTTTTCTCAAATGTTTCTCTGATCTCGTTTACTTGCATCTTTACTTCTTTATTAAAATTAAAATAGTGAATATTAAGAAATTGAATTTTCCCATCATGATATGAATTTTCTTTCAGTCATTCATTCCATCAAAAATTTTGGGTATTGAAACTAAAACCTGATGCCCAAAGAGGATTTTTGTTGGTAGGTATGGATAATATTATCCAGCAACTTATTGTTATGTTTGTCGATGATCCGTCTTTTTTTGTCCGCATCAAACCAGTCGATGGTTTTTTTAATCCCTTCCGAAAAAGGTATGGTAGCGGTGTATCCGGGTACAAACCTTTTAATCTTTGTATTATCAAAAATCACACTTTGCGCTTTATCGCCATGCAGGTTTCCCCTTAACCATTCCATCTTCATGCTGTCGGCCACATCGCAAATAAAGTCTGAGGCCACATGAACAGCGTTGAGTTTTACACCGGCAGCATGCGCCATTGCCTGGTATATCTGATTCCAGGTGAGGACTTCATCAGAGGTGATGTGAAAACTATGTCCGATGGATTGTATATTACCCAGTAACCCTACAAAACCTTTGGCAAAATCTGCGGCATGTGTCATTACCCAAAGAGAATTTCCATCGCCATGAATAACGATGTCTTTTCCTTTGCGCATCCTGTCAATGAGGGTGAAATCTGTCCAGCTGCCTACTGCTGCAGGGATAACAGTATCATAAGTGTGAGAGGGTCTTACAATGGTTACCGGAAATCCATGGTTTCGGTATGCCGACATTAAGAAGTCTTCGCAGGCGATCTTATCCCTGGAATACTGCCAGTAAGGATTATGCAAGGGAGTAGATTCTGTAACAATAGGATGGGTAAGGGGTTTCTGATATGCCGATGCGGTACTGATAAAAATATACTGGCGGGTAAGGCCGGCAAAAAGGTCTATGTCGCGAGCAACATCTTTGGTTGTGAAGGCAATAAAATTTACAACAACATCAAAAATATGATCCCGCAGAACATTTCTTACCTGATTGCTATCGTTAATATCTGCCACCAGACTTTTTACGCCCGTTATTTGCGATCTGGTAATACCTCTGTTGAGGTGATACAGGTCAATACCTTTGCTGATGGCCAAACGCGATGTTTCTGCCGATATGTTTCCGGTGCCACCAATAAAAAGAACCTTCATGTTTTGTCTTGTTTTTTAGATTAAAAATATCCTGTTGGTTTTCGAAAATTTAAGCTATGCAAGTTAAAA
Source organism: uncultured Bacteroidales bacterium (assembly GCA_964589855.1). Classification (GTDB taxonomy): domain Bacteria; phylum Bacteroidota; class Bacteroidia; order Bacteroidales; family UBA7960; genus SKVR01. Next base: position 10,317 of record CAZPVB010000129.1, on the reverse strand, counting down.
AAATAGTTTTAATTTGCAGTTAAAATAGATGATAAAATAAACAATTTCTATTATTGGTCTGATCCATCAATTTATTTTTCAGTAATAACCTATTAAAATTATCGTCATGAAAGTAAAATTTTTTTCACTTTTATTTGTATTTACCATTTTTATAACACTCACTATGGAAGCACAAAAACCTGAACATGAAGTAACTGAAGTATGGGAACCCGTTCCCGAAGTTGTAACCCCCGGTGTTGGCACTTCAGCTCCTTCGGATGCCATCGTATTGTTTGACGGGAGCAATTTCGATCAATGGGAAAAAACCGACGGATCTGAAGTTGAATGGACTCTGGGAGAAGGTGCGATGACTGTAAAACCCAAAACAGGTGATATTCAGACCAGGCAGGGGTTTGGTGATATGCAACTTCACCTGGAATGGCGAACCCCCGCTGAAGTAAAGGGAGAAGGACAGGGGAGAGGCAACAGCGGCGTTTTTCTGATGGGCAGATATGAAATACAGGTGCTGGACAACTACGAAAACGAAACCTATCCCAACGGGCAGGCCGCATCGGTATACAAACAATCCATTCCCCTGGTAAATGCATGCCGAAAACCAGGTGAATGGCAAACCTATGATATTATTTTTACTGCTCCCCGTTTTAACGAGGATGGAAGGGTGTTGCATCCGGCAAGGGTAACAGTCATCCAAAACGGGGTGCTTGTGCAAAACAATGTAGAGATATGGGGAGCAACAGAATTTATTGGTTTGCCTTCCTATAAAAAGCATGGTATGAAGGAACCTTTGAGATTACAGGATCATGGCGATCTGGTAAGTTTCAGAAATATATGGGTAAGAGAACTTTAATGATTGCATGCAGGAAAAAAGCCCATTGATGTGTTTTGCTTTTTTTTCAATACAATCATCCTTTCAACATCCGTTTCAAAAAAGTATCAGGGTTTTTAATGGTTTTAAGGGCATATTCAAGCAGCAGCGTTTGTTTCTCAGCAACAGACAGTTGCCAGGGGATAGTACTGTTTCTTAACCTGCCGAGCAATTCATAGAGTGTAAGCGCAACAGAAACCGAAAGGTTATAGCTTTCCGTAAAACCCCACATGGGAATTTTTACAAAAGCATCCGCATTCTCCAGGGCGTAATCCGTTAGTCCCCTGCCTTCATTGCCGAAAACCAGTGCCGTTTTCTGATCCATTTCCAGTTCATCAATCAACTGATCGTTTTGATGGGGGCTAGTGGCCACAATCCGGTAGCCTTCTTTTCTGAGAAAACCGAAACATGCCCTGGTATTGTTGTTTGCCTGGTTGTGCTTCAGGATGTGGATCCATTTGTTGGCCCCTACTACAATATCGGGATTGATCTGGTAGGTGTTTTCATTTTCGATGACATGAAGATCCTGGATGCCCATCAGTTCGCAATTTCTGATCACAGCGCTGGCATTATGGGTCTGGAAAATATCTTCAAGCACTACGGTTAGATGGCGGGTTCTGCAATCCACTACTTTTTCAAACCGCTTCCACCTATCGGGCATTATTATCTCTTTCAATTGCCTGAGAAGTGTTTGTTCTGTCTTTGAATCAAATTTCATTCGTGTTGTTTTGGGGATGTTTGTGATTGAAGGGCAGGCATGTGGGTTTCATTGATCTTTTAAAGGTTAAGAATTTATCGCAAAGACAGGCGAAGAGATACAAAATATGAATAAAAAGTAATTTATAAGTGATTGCTTTCTTTTCCAAAAGTGTTTCTATTGTACAAGGTTATTTGATTTCAGCATCAAGGCAATGGTTTTATAAAGCAAACGGCAGGAAACGATACCGTCTTCTTTATGAGCGCCGGTTTCAACAAGGTCGAATGCAATGATCCTTCGCCCGGAGAGAACAAGCATCTCAAAAAGATACAATACCATATCATAAGATAAGCCTCCAGGTACGGGAGTGCCTGTAGACAATGCTTCAGAGGGATTTAACCCATCCACATCAAAACTGATATAAACGTTTTGGGGTAAAGGTTGTATGATGTTTTCACAAATTGATTGCCATGTTTCTCCCTGAAAAATCTGCCGGTGTATATCACGGGCAAAAAACGGGACAATTTTTTCTTTATTCTCCTGTATGACCTGATATTCTGCCGGACTAATATCGCGTAATCCCACAGGTACTAATTTGCTAATCTGGTTTTGTTTCAAAGCATTAAACATAACAGAGGCATGTGAGTGGGTAAATCCTTCGTAGGCCTCACGCAGATCGGCATGGGCATCAATCTGGAGTATGCCGAAATCAGCGTACTTTTCGCCCAATGCATAAATCAGTCCCAAAGGTGTGCTATGATCTCCACCCAGTATTACGGGCAGTTGTTGTTGATCAATTGTCTCCCTGCAACGGTTTTTTACCTGCTCGCAGAGGATAGAGCCGGCATCGTTTACCATATCCCTGATCTGGATCATAAGTTGATTGTTTCCTGTTTTTCCACCATTTTTTTCCAGAAAATCAATGTATTTTCTGGATTGCTCCCGTAGTTTATTATTGAGTTTCAATAATTCTTCGGGGAAAGTTTCCATGGCAATTCCACATTTCCAAGGATCGGTTACCCGTTCGTCGAAAAGATCAATTTGAAAAGATTGTTTGAAAACATTCATGGGTCCGGCAGAGGTTCCTTCGCCACTGGATACGGTTACATCCCAGGGAACGGGGATAACGACAACTTCAGATTCTTCAACAGAAAAGGGTAATCCAAAAATATTGGCAGATGTATTTCCAACCCCATCGGGATCAAAATTTTGAATTTTTTCTTCTCTCAAACTGGCTCGCGAATTCATTATCCTGAAATTTTAATCAAAAAACGGATCAAACATAAAGAATTTTTTTGAATCAGGGTATGAAAAAATGGACAAAGGATTTGAAAAGGATGTTTTGCAGCTTATAATTCCTCCTGGTACATTTTCATATTTCGCAGAAAGATAAATGGTCTGCGGTCGCCCGACAAAATAAAGGAGAAAGGTTCTTCACCTCTTTCCACATCCATTCGTCGCCGGTTGGGTTTCAGGGAGCGAACCATGGTGTTAAATTCTGTGTCGGAGGCGATGGTTTGCATAATGCCATTGCTGTATGTAAAGAAATACCAATCTACACCTATACCCTCATCGGCGTATCCGGAAGGCACAAGCAGCAGTGTAAATACATTTCCTGATCGTTCTCTCTCCAGTTCAATATACCCGTCAACATAAAGATTGATGGGGAATGTTTCCATGTTTCCCAAACCAAGCGGCTCTGTGGAAACAAAAGATTGAGAGCGTTTGTTCCATTCCAGTTTTACATCTGCAAACATGATCGTATGGTCTAATTCCTCGGGAAATCTGCGGAATTCTCCGTCAGTAGTATATTCTTCCAGCAGTCTTGTACTTGTTTCCAATCCGGTGCGCAGCCTGAGAAAATCCCTGTATTTGGCACTGTTTAGATTCAAATTACGGGTAGTTTCAGAATTCCTTACAGATTCCTCCATCCGGGCAAGGGCACTGTTGAGGAAAAAGAAATCAATGCCCATTACCAAATCCAGTGTCAATTTATCGTTATAAAGATCATGGGTAACTTTCCCGAATTGAGATGTTTTGAATTGTCCGAAGTCTTCGGCAAGGGTAATTTCACCATTTCCTTCAATAATGCATGTTTTGGGATTAATGGTAATGGTATTGCCAGGAATATCAGGGGTAAGAAATTTTTCTTCCGATGCAATCCTGTAAACCCCTTCCACAGCATCAAAGTGCAAGAATCCGGTGCTTGTGATCATGGCCAGGTCTGAATAATGGTTTTTCCGGGTAAAGACGGCAGGGTAGGGATGCAAAGAATCCCCGGCGATCATCATAGAGGTGAAAATTCGGCCGTTGGCTGAATTTTGAAGTTCTTCTGCGAGCGGAATATAAATGCTGTCGCGTTGTATTTTAGATTCAAACTTGATCCAGTTTGGATCGTAATTGGGGCAATCCATCACCATATTTACAGCACCTTTGTAAAAATAATCCTTTTGGTCTGCTTCCAGAGAAAGAGCTCCCTGGTATTCAAATTCGGGGCTGATGGTAAAGTCTTGTTCTTCAACTATATATGAACTTGCAATGGTCATTTTAAGGGCCCTGTCCACCTCTATTTCATTGAAAAGGATGGTTTGTACATTTCCCCTGTTATCCACATAATCATATTTTCCTTCACCAGCGTAGCTCCATCTTGTGGCAATGTTTACATTTGCTTCATAAAAACGGTGGTAAAGGGTTTGTGTGTTGGCCAAAACCACGGAGTTGCGCAATTCGCGCATTTCTGCACGGGGCAGTATCTCTACTTTTTCTTCATCAGGATAGATGGCTGCATCGGCAACCTTTATGATCTTTACGTGATCGGCAAAAATAATATTCTCATCAATATCATAATTCAACACGCCGGCATAGAAGCTCAGATCGTCCTGAGATGGATGTTGCGATATCATTTCAAAACCACTAAAATCATGCGTAATCCATTCTTCTTCCGTGAGGTTTCCAAGATTTTGAATATCCTCATGAATTTCATTTTCCATTGCCAGGGCACCTTCATCCATATCCCAGTCGAAATCAAAACCAAAAGCATCATAGCGGTTGAGGCGAAAAGATAATTGTGAGTTATTTCCCAGCGAAGTCATATTTGTTTGCTGGTTCTGGATATCAACAAAAGCTTTATAATTTTGTGCTTCTAATGCTATGTCATTTTCATCTCGTGTAAGTATTTTAAGGTTAGAATCTTCAGCGACAAAATCCCATTGGTTAAAATCAAATTGGTTTGATGCCATCTCTCCGCCGAAAAATTCGATGCTTCCTTCAGCCAACAATCCTTCTGGTGTCATATCGACAGATCCGTTAAGCATTGCCAAACCACCAAATATTTCAATCTTCTCATCTTTGTTTGATATGTTCATATTATCTTCATGTGGCAGGTAAAACATATCTACATTTTTTGCACTTACCTCCGGATATTCTACGGGTGCCTGCTGGGTGGTTATATTAAAAATATGGATTTTGCCTCTGGCCGAATCAGGGAAAAGCAGCATCTCTTCCGCCATAATCGTTGAATTGAGGTATTGTAACTCACCATCGGCTCTCAACCCTTCATAACTCATATCAATAGGGCCTTTGTACAAAGCTTTATCGCCGTAAACCGGATATCCATCCTGCGGAGTCTGGGTATTAAAACCTAAAGAATAGTCTTCTTGTACGGTGAGGTAATCATAAAAATCAGGGAAAATACCTGTAGAAACAAACACCCCGTCGAAAGCAATATTGTCGGTAGTTGCATTGTCAAGGCTGTCGATGGAAAATGGAATCAGTTTAAAGAAAACATCATCGCGGTCATATACTCCTTCCTGAATATTTTCGCGATCATAATAAACAAAAGACTCGTTGTTGGAATTAAAAATAGGAAATCGGGGATATGGCAATTGTCCGGACTTATTTCTTGGGTGATCTACCAATAACTCTCCGTTAATCCCTTCCAAAACAGTTCTTACCCTTTCCAGTGAGTATTGTCCACTTCTGTCTTTTTCAAAAGATCGCACCCTGAAGCTCATGGAATCGGTATTGATGAGGTCTATTTTAAAGTTAGAATAATCAAAAAGAAACTCCTGCCCGTAAAAGTCAAACAATCCGGATTGTATTCTTCCTTTAAAATACATATCCCGGTTTTTTTTCATTACCAGTTTTTGGTCGAAAGGGTGGATAACAACGTTTTTACTGTCGCTCAGGGGGATTTGCTCCACTCCAAACAATTCAAGATCAAAGTTATTCATATTGATACGGGCATTCATAGCGGCTTCTGAATTGATTCTGATCACATCAAAGTCATTTTTGCCTACATGTGCTCCAATATAATGCCTCAGCCGGTTGTTGATCATCACCTCTTCTTTTTCATGGTCGTAAAGCAAAAATCCATAATAGGAAAGTGATAGCAGTTGAGCCTGAACACCTGCAAGACTTCCTCCTATGTGGCGGGCATATTCGATTACGGGAAAGGTATCGGACTGAAACTTATCGGCAAAATTCCGAATTTTGATCAAGGGGTGTAATCCAGATATTCCCTGAAGTTTCATATATCTCATATCAGAGAAAAAATCGTGTGATTCAAAAAAAGCCTGCCCTGTTTCACTCATACTTCTGATCATGCGCAGTTCAATATCCACTGTTTCCATTTTCCAGTATATGGCCTCGCAATACATGTCAATGCTATGATAGGTATTGCTGAAGGGTGCTCTGGAGAAACCTTTTTCTTCGCGCTGCATCGAGAATTCCCTTATGTCGTTGAGGTAGCGCATGTTAATGGAGGGATGATAAATAGAGTCTCCCGACATGTATATACTTACCTCTGCTCTTTCAGAACTAATACGGTCTTGTCTGATGCTGAATGCCCTGCTTTGTGCAGAAATAAAAAGGGAATCATTGCGGTAAAAATGTATGGTTGCATCTACCTTATCAGTTCCCGAGCCCAGCACGCGTTGGCCCATCATGGTAAACCCACCTAAAAAATCGATTTCAGGAAACAGGTCTTCTATCACATGTATGGCTTTGTAAGAAGTAAAACGCGGATAGCGGGCGTTTGAGGGTTTTACTTCGGCAAGAATACGCTCTGTTAATTTCCCGGTGAGCGGTTCCTGAAAGAAATTGGTATTGTAAAAAGTAACGGTGTCGGCCTCAAAACGGGCTACGGAGAGATTGATAAGATAGTCTGATAATTCGGCATAAACTTTTTGAGGATCAAGCAATACTCTCTCCCAGGTCATTTTACCCCGCTGGCCCTGGAGTTTCTCCTGCAAAAAGTTTACCTTCCCGTTGGTTTTATAAATGGTAGTACTGTCATTTTGTGCCACACACACCAGGTCGTTTTCCTGAAAAGAGAGAATCAGCTCTCCTTCGCTTATGTCAAGTGAGTAGTTTGTATCTCTGAGGTACCATTTTACAGAGGAGGATTCGAATAGAATGTTCTTTTCAAAGAGGGCAATGCTTTTTTGCCAGTATTCAGTAAGTTTACGGGTTTGTGATTGATCTGTAAAATAACTGAAACTTTGATGCCAGGCTTTAAAATTCTGTTTTTTGTTTGGGGTTTGCAAAATTTTAACAACAGCATCTAAATAGGTGATAAAATCAGGATAAGGTTTAAGCTGCAATGCCAGCAGCATATCCATGGTTTTATAGATCAATTGTTTTTCATCTTCTAAAAGTATCTCTGCATTCCAGACACCATTAAAAGTATCCAGAATAAACTCACTTTTATCAAGTTCTTCCCTGGGCAATGACTGAAAAATGAGGTTTAATTCATTGATAAAAGTCTGATGCTCATGCGTAAATTTTTCGGGTATATTTTGTGCATGTGTTTCAGTATGATTGTATACCAGAAAAAAAATAACGATCAAAAAGATTCGAATTATCAGCATATTAAAGATTCTGATGGATAAATACGTTTACTTTTGACTGATCTGTTTTGGTTGTTTTGTTTTTTATCCACTATCTGAAAGCGTCCGGCAAGTGCCTTTAGATTTTGGTCTTATCTGCTATTCAAAAATTTAAGTGCCGCCCACTCTTCTTTTCTTTTGTATCCTGCCGGAGATAATCCTGAATGTTGAGCACTATCTTCTATCATTTTTTTATCTTCCCATAAAAAACCACTTAAGAATAATGATCCTCCCTGGTTGAGGGCAGATGTGTAGGTTTGCATGTCCTGCATCAATACGTTGCGGGTAATATTTGCCAGAATGATATCATACTTTTTATCTTTTAACAGCGCAGCATCTCCCAAAAAGCCATTAATTTTTTGTGCCTGATTGTTTTGGATATTTTCCAGTGTATTCTCATAAGCGAAGGGATAATTATCAATGGCGTCCACTTCTTTGGCTTTCATTTTATGAGCTAAAATTGCCAGAACACCGGTTCCGCAGCCCATATCCAGCACTTTTTTTTGCTCAAAATCTGTTTCCAGCATCCATTCTACCATAAGCGCAGTTGTGTGATGATGACCGGTACCAAAAGACATTTTCGGTTCAATAACGATTTCAAAACGATAATGAGAACGGGGCTCATGGAAAGGGGCACGGATGTAGCAAGCATTTTGAATATCAACAGGTTGAAAATTTTTTTCCCATTCCTGATTCCAGTTCTTACTGGTTACCTTGCGCCACTCAAAGGAAAACTGTACTTCTTTTTGGGTATCTTCCGGTATGGAGACTTGCTCCAGAAGATTTTTGTTAAAAATATCTGACTGTATATACGCTTTAAAACCGGCAGTGGTCTCCTCAAAACTTTCATACCCAAGTTCGCCCAATTCTGCAATGAGCAGATCCGACCAGGGGTTAGTGGGTTTTACCACATAATTTACTTCGATATATTCAACCGGTTTCATTGGGTTTTAATTTTATATTGTATTTAATTCTCAACTTTTTATTGGGATGATCTTATGACCAACTTTTTAAAGGCATTTCAGGAAATTAAGAAGGTTGAGTTCACTCCCGTAAATTTCTTTTTGGGAGTGAACTCAATCAGTTTTTATTTGATTTTTAATTTTCAATAAATCCATTGTTCAAAAAGATAAGGCAATCAAACCTAATATGATTGAATAATGGTAGTAAAATCATCAGGTTTTAAGGATGCACCTCCGATCAATCCACCATCAACATCTGGATTGGCAAACAGTTCTTTGGCATTTTTAGCATTGCAACTACCCCCATACAAAATGGTTGTATGATCTGCCACCTGCTGATTGTATTTTTCTGCAATTATTTTTCTGATAAAGGCATGCATCTCCTGTGCCTGATCAGGACTTGCCGTTACGCCTGTGCCAATTGCCCATACAGGTTCGTAAGCGATTACAACTTTGGCAAACTCTTTTTCGTCTAACCAGAAAAGTCCTTTTTCTATTTGTTCTTTCACAACGTTAAAATGGTTGTTTGCATTGCGCTCATCCAAAACTTCTCCGCAGCAATAAACCGGGGTCAAATCTGCACCGAGTGCTATTTTTACTTTCTTAGCAAGTGTTTCGTTGGTTTCAGCGAAATACTGACGGCGCTCTGAGTGTCCAATCAGCACATTTTTTGCTCCGGTAGATTTGATCATCGATACAGATATCTCGCCAGTGTAGGCACCTTTTTCTTCGGTATGGCAGTTTTGAGCACCGCAACTTACACCTTTTGCCTGCTCAGCGAGTTCTGCTACAGCTGCAATATGGGTAAAAGGCACGAACATCATCACTTCAGGACTGCCATTTAATTTCTCCAAAGGATTGTTTTTTACAAAATCTATGATCTTGCCCGCAAGTTGCTTACCTTCTTCCAGGTTTGTATTCATTTTCCAGTTTCCTGCAACAATCTTTTTTCTCATGTTTTTCATTTTTGTAGGTTTGTAATAAATTGACTTTGTTATGTATGTTAGTAAAATGCAATTTGGATCATATCGGTATATTATTGCTTATCGGTTGCTTATTTTAAATACTTTTGCTGATTTTTATTTATACCTGATCTTCGAGTGGCAAATTTAATCATTATGAAACATTAAAAACTAAGTAAAAACAATGAATTTTATTCTTTCTGTCTGCAGGATAATTGCTCTTTTGTCTGGTAAAAACATCCTGACCTCAAAAGAATGAGAGCATAATAAGTTTTTTTGTGTAAATTTGAATGAAACAGGTTTGAATTAAACTCTTATCCCATCATGCTCTTTAAAAATTCATTCGTTGTAATCCCTTTTCTCTTGTTACTTTTCGCTGAAGTTAATGGACAGAATCACGGATGTACAGATACTCAGGCATCAAATTACGATCCGGAGGCGACGATTAATGATGGCAGTTGTCAATATCCTGCAACATCTTTATCGCCGGTATCTTCTCAGCAATTGCCCAGCGAAATGGTGGAAACATCCGGTTTGATCTTTTATAAAGATCGGGTATGGACGCATAATGATGATACGGACATTCATCTTTATGCAATGAATCCTTTTCAGGTGAACGACTTTGATATGTATCCGTTAGAAGGCGTGGAAAATAAAGATTGGGAAGACATTGCTCATGATCAACAGTTTATTTATGTGGGCGATTTTGGCAACAACAGCAATGGAAACAGGACTGATTTGCGGATATTGAGGATTGATAAAAACACATTAAAGACAGGTATTCCCACCATCGACACCATCGCTTTTTCCTATGAATTGCAAAATAATTTTGATCCTACCGGAGGAAACAATACTGATTTTGATTGTGAAGCCATGATTGTGGGAAATGACAGCATTTTTCTGTTTACCAAGCAATGGGTGAGTAAAAAAACAGCATTGTATG